>JBPEXA010000134.1:0-1941 GCA_052032135.1 Thermoanaerobaculia bacterium
CGGCACGGCGAGCCCGACCGCCTGCCGGTGGCCGCCGAAGCGCTCGAGCTCCGGCGACCAGCGGTCGAGGAAGCGATGGAGGTCGATCGCCGGGATGCTGCGCCCCGAGCCGCGCGCGACGTCGCCGTCGACCTGCAGCAGCAGCGTCGGGCGATGGAAGCGCCGCGCCACCTGCCCGGCGGAGATGCCGACGACGCCGGCGGGCCACGGTGGATCCCAGCCGACGAGGATCGGCGGCAGCGGGTCGAGCGCCTCGAAGCGCTCGATGGCGGCCGCGGTGACCGCCTCCTGCGCCGCCCGCCGCTCCTGATTGCACTGCTCGAGCCGCTCGACCAGCGCCCCCGCCTCGGCGCCGTCCCGCGTCAGCAGCAGGTCGAGCGCCGCGTCGGCCGATTCCATCCGGCCGGCGGCGTTGATGCGCGGCCCGATCCGGAAGCCGACGTCCTCGGCGGTGACCCGCCGCTGGATGCCGGCGGCGCGCATCAGCCGCTGCAGCCCGACCGACGGCGTCGCCGGCAGCTCGCGCAGCCCGAGGGCGGCGAGGACGCGGTTCTCGCCGACCAGCGGCACCAGGTCGGCGATGGTGCCGAGGGCGGCCATCCGCAGCAGCGAGGCGGTCGGTACCGGGCGACCGACCCGCTCCGACAGCGCGGTCACCAGCTTGAAGGCGACGCCGGCGGCGCACAGCTCTCCGAACGGATAGCGGCTGTCGCTGCGGGCGGGGTTGACCTCGAGGACGCCGTCGGGGAGCACGCCGCGGGTGACGTGATGGTCGGTGACGATGACCTCGATCCCCGCCGCCGCCGCCTCCGCCGCGGCCTCGACCGCCGTGCTGCCGCAGTCGGCGGTGACGATCACCGCGGCGCCGGCGGCCTTCGCGCGCTCGACGTGCAGCGGCTGGAAGCCGTACCCCTCGGCGTGACGATCGGGGAGGATCGGCGTCGCGGCGATGCCGCAGGCGCCGAAGACGGCGATCAGCTGGGCGGTGGCGGTGACGCCGTCGACGTCGTAGTCGCCCACCACCGCCACCCGCTCAGCGGCGGTCGCGGCGGCGGCGAGCCGCTCGACGGCGGCCGGCAGGTCGGGCAGCAGGGCGGGATCGTGGAGCTGGTCGAGCGCCGGCTCGAGGAACCGCTCGGCCGCCTGCGCGTCCTCGATGCCGCGGCGCGCCAGCAACGCCGCCAGCCAGGGCGGTCGACCCTCCTGCTCCAGTCGGGCGGCGCCGTCGGGGACCGGCGCCGGAGCCCAGCGCGGCCTCAACCGTCGACGAACACCCCGAGCCCGCGGAAGCGGCGGTACCGCTGCTCGACGAGCTCGTCGCCCGACATCGATTCGAGCGTCGACAGCGAGCGCTCGACCGCCTCGCCGACGCGCCGGCAGGTCTCCGCGACGTCGGTGTGGGCGCCACCGAGCGGCTCCTCGATCACCTCGTCGACGACCTCGAGCCGGGCGAGGTCCTCGGCCGCCACCTTCATCGCCTCCGCCGCCACCTCCCGCTTCTCCTGGTCCTTCCACAGGATCGCGGCGCACCCCTCGGGCGAGATCACCGAATAGATCGCGTACTGCAGCATCATCACCCGGTTGCCGACGCCGAGCGCCAGCGCCCCGCCACTCCCCCCCTCGCCGGTGATGGTGACCACGATCGGCACCCGCAGCGACGCCATCTCGATCAGGTTGCGGGCGATCGCCTCCGCCTGTCCGCGCTCTTCGGCGCCGATGCCGGGGTAGGCGCCCGGGGTGTCGACGAAGGTGAGCACCGGCCGGCCGAAGCGCTCGGCGGTCTTCATGATGCGCAGCGCCTTGCGGTACCCCTCCGGCCGCGGCTGGCCGAAGTTGCGGGCGATCCGCTGGCGGGTGCTGCGCCCTTTCTGGTGGCCGAGGATCGCCACCGAGCGGCCGTTGAAGGTGGCGAAGCCGCCGACGATAGCCGGGTCATCGGCG
>JBPEXA010000135.1:0-4083 GCA_052032135.1 Thermoanaerobaculia bacterium
CTCCGACCTCGTCCTCATCCTCGACGCCTCCGGCTCGATGTGGGGGCAGATCGACGGCGAGAACAAGATCGTCATCGCTCGCGAGGTGCTGGGCTCGACCGTCGACGGCCTCGCCGACGACCAGCGGGTGGCGCTGGTCGCCTACGGCCACCGGCGCGAGGGGGACTGCGACGACATCGAGCTGGTGGCGCCCCTCGGCCCGCTCGACCGATCCGCCCTCAAGGCGACCGTCGACGCCATCCAGCCGAAGGGGAAGACGCCGATCACCCGCGCCGTCCAGCAGGCGTTCGAGGTGATCGAGGGCGGCGAGGGGGCGACCGTCATCCTCGTCTCCGACGGCCTCGAGACCTGCGACGCCGACCCGTGCGCCGCCGTCGCCGACGCCAAGGCGCGCGGCATCGACTTCGTCCTCCACGTCGTCGGCTTCGACGTCGCCGGCGAGGACGTCTCGTCGCTCGAGTGCGCGGCGCAGGCGGGCGACGGCCTCTTCCTCTCGGCCCAAAACGCCGGACAGCTCGCCGGCGCCCTCGAGCGGGCGGTGGCGCTGCCGCCAGAGGAGCCGACGGGCGGCCTGCGGATCAAGGTGGTCAAGGACGGAGAGCTGCACGACGCCTCGATCCACGTCACCGCCCGCGAGGGTGGCGAGGAGATCGCCGACGGCCGCACCTACGACCGACCGGAGACCAATCCCCGGCGGCTGCCGCTGCCGGCCGGCGACTACTCGGTGAGGGTGCGTGCGCTCGGCATCGAGGGGGCGACCGACCGCCACTTCGACGTCACGCTCGGCGAGGGCGAGGTCGTCGAACGAGAGTTCGACTACACCGCCGGGGAGCTGACGATCGGGGTGCGCCGCAACGGCGAGCCCAGCGACGCGACCTACAAGGTCTACCCGGCGGGGACGACCGAGGAGGTGGCGCGCGGCCGCACCTACACCAACGCACCGCACAATCCGTCGACCTTCGAGATCACCCCGGGGCGCTACGACATCGAGGTGCGGTCGGTCGAGCTGTCGGGCGACGTCCGGCTGCGCCAGCGCGAGGTCGAGGTGACCGCCGAGGCGGCCACCGAGCTCGACTTCGACTTTGCCAGCGGCACCCTGCGCATCGGCGCCACCCGCGAGGGTGAGCTGCTGGACGTCGCCGTCAACGTCGTCGATCTCGACGACGGCCAGTCCGTCGGCTCCGGCCGCACCTACGCGCAGCCGACCTCCAACCCCAAGCCCTTCCTCCTCGCTCCCGGCCGCTACCGCGTCGACCTCAGGACCCGCGACGGCGAGCGCCAGCAGATCGAGGTCGAGGTCGGGGCCGGTGAGGAGGTCGAGCGGATGGTCGAGATGTAGCCGCCCGTCAGTCCGCCTGCCGGACACCGACCGGAGCGCCGTCCCCGGCGCCCCACAGCAGCCGGTCGACGCGCCCGGCGTCGTCGCGGCCGAAGCGGACAGTGGCGTAGAGCATGCGCGAGAACCAGCTGCCGTCGACGGTCGCCACCAGCTCCGACCAACCCCCCTGGTTGGCGCGCGCCATCAGGCGGCCGTCGCGCTCGGCGACGGTCACCTCGAAGCCCGGCCCGAAGGCGTACACCCCGCTCAGCTCGTCGAGCGCCACCGGCGGCTCGGCGGCGAGAGAGGGGATGTCCACCGGCGGCAGCGGCTCGCCGAGCACCACCGCCGCCACCCGCCGCCGGATCTGATCGCGGGCGACCGACTGGACGTTGCCGAGCACCGCGACGGTGAGGCGGTCGTCGACGTAGCGGGCGAGGTCGCTGGCGTACCCCGAGACGCGGCCGTCGTGACCGACGACCGGTCGGCCGAAGCGCTCGAAGACGCTCACCCCGTAGCCGTAGCCGCTACCGTGGTCGCGGGTCATGCGGGCATAGGACTCGTCGCTCAGCACCGCGCCGCCGTGGAGGGCCGCCGCCCAGGTCAGCAGGTCGGCGGCGGTCGCCCACAGCGATCCGGATCCGATCAGATAGGCGGGCGCCACCGCCGGTGCCGGCGTCAGCTCACGAGCGCCCCACGGGTCGTAGCCCGGCACCCGGCCGCGGATCGCCGGCGCCGGCCGGTGATCGCCGCTGGCGTGCATGCCGAGCGGCTCGAAGATGCGGCGGGCGACGAACTCGCCGTACGGCATGCCGGAGACCCGCTCGATGACCGCCGCCGCCAGCGTGTAGCCGCCGTTGCTGTAGGCGTAGCCCGTCCCCGGCGGGAAGGCGAGCTCGGCGGCCGACAGGTCGGCGACGACCGCGGCGAACTCGCCGCTGCGCCCTTCGCTGGCACCGAACCGCGGCAGCGAGTAGACGTCGAGGACGCCGGCGGTATGGGTCAACAGCTGGTGGAGGGTGACCGCCTCGTGGCGAAACTCCGGCAGGTAGCGGCGCACCGGGGCGTCGAGGTCGAGCGCCCCGTCCTCCGCCAGCAGCAGCAGCGCGGCGGCGGTGAACTGCTTGGAGACCGAGCCGATCATGAAGGCGTGGTCGGGCGAGTGGGGGGCGCCGAGCTCGACGCTCGCCTCGCCGTAGGCGCGGAGAATCGGCGGCGCCGTGTCGCGACCGACGGCCACCACCCCCATGAAGTCGCGTGCCTCGACGAACGGCGTCACCGCCTCGTCGATCCTCTTCTCGAGCGACGTCTCGCCGGCCAGCGCCGGCGCGATCACCGCCGCCAGCAGCTGGGTGCACAGTGCGATGCGCAAGGTCATGTCGGATCGGGCTCCTCTCGCAGACTCGATTCGAGCGTTTCGAAGCTTCGGGTGCGCGGCAGCGCGAGCAGCGCGTCGAGGATCGCCGGTGGCGCGGCGATCAACCGCCGCCGTTCGAGATCGAGCCAGCCGCCGGTCGAGCGCACCTCGGCCGCCCGCTCGCCGGTGGCGCGGTAGAAGCGGTTGCGCAGCCGGAAGTGCGAGCCGTCGTCGCTCATCCCGTCGAGCTCGAAGTCGACCTCGTAGGCGTCTTGGAAGCGCAGCTCGCGGAAGTACTCGACCTCGTCGAGGCGCACCACCGGGCCGACCCGCGCCGCCAGCAGCTCGGCACCGGCGGCGCCGTGGGCGGCGAAGAAGCCGAAGCGGACGTCGACGCAGACGTCGAGGTAGGCGGTGTTCGCCATGTGACCGAGGGCGTCGACGTCGCGCCAGCGGACGGTGAAGGCCGGGCGGTAGGGAGCGGCGGTCACCGGCGACCCTCGGAGCCGACCAGCGCTTCGATCGCGGCAAGCTCGCGCGGCACCGTGGCGCTCAGGTTCTCGGCGCCGTCCTCGGTGATCAGCACCGTGTCCTCGATGCGGATGTGGAGGTCGTGCTCGGGGATCTCGATGATCGGCTCGACCGCGATCACCATCCCGACCTCGAGCGGCCGCCGGTAGTCGCCGACGTCGTGCACCGCCATGCCGACGAAGTGGCCGGCCCCTCCCGGGTAGTGCCCCTCGCCGAAGCCGTGACGCTCGTAGATCTCCTGCGCGATGCGGCGGGTCTCGGCACGCTCGACGCCGGGCTTCATCGCCGCGATGATCGCCTTCTGCGCCTCGAGCACCGCCCGGTACGCTCTCGCCTGCAGCTCGTCGAACCTCCCCGACACCGGCCACGTGCGGGTGATGTCCATCGTCTGGTAGCCGAACGAGGCGCCGTAGTCCATCACCACCAGCTCCCCCGCCTCCATCCGCCGGTCGTTGCGGTTGTGGTGCCAGACCGTGCCGTTGGGCCCCGAGCCGACGATCGCCGGGTAGGCGGCGTGCTCGGCGCCGCGGGCGATCATCTCGTGCGTCGCCGCCGCCTCCAGCTCGTACTCGAAGCGGCCGGGAGCGGTGATGGCGATCGCGCGGCGCACGGCGTCGGCGCTCACTCGACCGTTGTGGCGCAGCGCCTCGATCTCGCGCGCCGTCTTGTGCATCCGCAGCTCGTCGATCGCCGGCGTCACGTCGACGAGGTCGTAGTGCGGGTAGCGCTCGCGCAACCGCGCGACGCGCCAGGCGTCCTCCGACGGTTGGCCACCCCACGGGTTGGTGAGCCGCCGGCCGTAGAAGAGCGCCGCGTCGGTGCGCGACTGGTCGATCCGGTCGCGCTCCGAGCGCCGGACATAGAGCCGCTGAGGCCC
>JBPEXA010000136.1:0-4013 GCA_052032135.1 Thermoanaerobaculia bacterium
CGAGCGACGACCTCATCGCGCTGCGCGCCGGGATCACGGAGACGGTCGAGAACGGTCTGTTCCCGGTGCTGGGCGCGCAGACCGTCGATCTCGAGCCGGCGCCGCCGACCAACCCGGAGGCGTACGACCTGCTGCTGCGCGCGGTGGCGCTCACCCGCAGCCAGCCGGACACCCTGGAGGCGATCGAGCTGTTGGAGGGGGCCCTCGAGATCGACCCCGACTACGCCGGGGCGTGGGCGGCCCTCGGTTCGCGCCGCTATCAGCTGGCGACGACCGGCGTCGGCGCGACCTTCGACCGCTCCCCGGCCCGAGAGGCGATCGATCGCGCCCTGTCGCTCGATCCCGACCAGGGCCTCGCCCTCGCCCTCCAGGTCGTGCTCGACACCGAGAGCGGCGACCTCGAAGGCGCCTGGCTCGCCAGCCACCGGATGCTCGCCACCGCCCCCAACCACCCGGCGCTGCTGTTCACCGAGAGCTACGTGCTGCGCTACGCCGGGCTGCAGGAGGCGTCGAAGGCGCTCTGCCGCCGGATCTACGCCCTCGATCCCCGCAACGAGGACTGGCGCTCCTGCTCGACGCCGTTCCTGTTCACCGGCGACTACGACTGGGCACGCCGCTTCCTGCAGCACGACACCGTCTATACCCATCGTGCCGAGGCGAGCTTGCTGATGCGCGAGGGCGATCGCGACGCCCTGCGAGCGCTGGTCGATCGACACCTCGACAAGATGCTGGCGGTCGACCCCTACTTCGGCCTGCTCGACGCCGTGCTCGACGGCGACGCCGAGCGGGTCGCCGCCATCCCGGTGCCGCCGATCCCCGACCCCGAGATCATGTACTCGATCGCCACCTGGCTCGCCTGGGCGGGAGAGACCGACAAGGCGCTCGACGCCCTCGCGCGGGCGGTCGACGGCGGCTACTGGCTCGGCGAGGCGTGGGATCTCGACCCGCTGCTCGACTCGCTGCGCGACGAGGCGCGCTTCGCGCCGATCCGCGATCGCGCCGAGCAGCGGCGACAGCAGTTCGTCGAGTTTCGGCGCGCCCACTCGTAGCGCCGGCGGTCCGGCGGCGTGGCCGGTCCGCTAGCAGCGTCGTGACGAGGGCAGCCGCGCCCTCAGGCGGGGTCGGCGGTGGCGTAGGAGCCCGGGAAGACCTGCTCCGGAGTGCTGTCGACCACCGGCTCGATGCGCGCCGCGCACACCTTGTACTCGCCGGTGCCGGTGACCGCGTCGCCGGCGTCGGTGGTCAGCAAGTTGGTCTGCGCCGCCGGGAAGTGGAACGGCATCCAGATCGAGTTGCGGCGCACCTGGCGACTCACCATCGCCCGGCAGCGCACCCGTCCGCGGCGGCTGACGACGTCGACCAGCTGGCCGTCCTCGAGACCGTAGCGGCGCGCCGTCTTGGGGTGGATCTCGACGAACCCCTCGGGCTGCTTGGTGGTGAGGCCTTCGGAGCGCCGGGTCTGGGTGCCGGCGTTGTAGTGGTAGAGCGTGCGGCCGGTGGAGAGCACCAGCGGGTACTCGGCGTCGGCGCACTCGAACGGCGGCCGGAAGTCGACCGGCTGGAAGAGCCCCTTGCCGCGCAGGATCTTGCCCCCCTTGTGGAGGTACTCGGTCGACGGCGCGTCGGCTGACTCGACCGGCCACTGGAGCCCCCCCTCGCGCTCGATGCGCTGGTGGGAGATGCCGGCGAACTTGGGCGCCAGCGACGCCATCTCGTCGTAGATCTCGGCCGGGCCGTGCTCCTCGGGCTGCGGGTAGCCGGCGCGCCGCATCACCTCGGCGAGGATCCTCCAGTCTTCGCGCGCCTCGCCCGGCGCGTCGACCGCCTTGCGGACGAGCTGCACCCGCCGGTCGGAGTTGGCGAAAACACCCTCCTTCTCGGCGAAGCAGGCGGCCGGCAGCACGACGTCGGCGTAGCGGCACGACTCGTTGAAGAAGATGTCCTGGACGACGACGAACTCCATGGTGTTCATCGCCTCCTCGACGCGGCCGACGTTGGGCTCGGAGATGACGATGTCCTCGCCCATCAGGTACATCCCCTTGAGCTCCCCCTTCGACATCGCCTTCATCATCTCGTTGAGGTTCAGTCCCGGCTCGCGCTTCTGCTCGACCCCCCAGGCGCGGGAGAACTTCTCCGACACCTCGGGATCCTCGACCCGCTGATAGCCGGGGAGGAAGACGGGGGTGGCGCCGGCGTCGTTGGCCCCCTGCACGTTGTTCTGGCCGCGCAGCGGGTTCATCCCCGCCGAGCGCTTGCCGAGGTGGCCGGTCATCAGCACCAGGTTCGACAGTGCGTAGACGTTGTCGGTGCCGGTGGTGTGCTCGGTGATGCCGAGGGTGTAGTAGATGCCCGCCTTGTCGGTGGTGGCGTAGGCGCGGGCGACCTCGCGGATCAGCGCCGCCGGCACCTTGGTGATCGCTTCCGCCTCCTCCGGCGGATAGCGCAGCACGGTGTCGCGCACCGCCTCGAAGTTCTCGGTATTGGCGTCGATGAACGCCTGGTCGACCAGCCCCTCGGTGACGATGACGTGCGCCATCGCGTTCAGCAGCCAGACGTCGGTGCCGGGCTCGAGCTGCAGGTGCCAGTCGGCGATCTCGGTCATCCAGATCGCCCGCGGGTCGGCGACCGCCAGCCGCGCGCCGCGCTGCACGGCGCGCTTCATCTCCATGGCGATGATCGGGTGGGCTTCGGAGGTGTTGGAGCCGGTGACGAAGAGGAACTCGGCGTCACGAATCTCGGGGATCGAGTTCGTCATCGCCCCCGCCCCGTACGTGGTCACCAGACCGGCGACCGTGGGGGCGTGTCACGTGGCCGCGCATTGATGGACGTTGTGCGTCCGGAAGGCTGCGCGGGCCATTTTCTGCATCAGGTAGTTCTCTTCCACGGTGCAACGGCTGGAGCTGATGAAGCACAGCGCGTCGTCGCCGTGGCGCTCGGCCACCCCCTGCAGGCCCTCGACCACGCGGTCGAGCGCCTCGTCCCAGGTGGCGGGATGCAAGCTGCCGTCGGCGCCCTTCACGAGCGGCGTGTCGAGGCGGTCGGGGTGGTGAATGAAGTCGTTGGCGAACCGCCCCTTGACGCACAGGTTGCCGTCGTTGACGGTCGTCCCCGGCGGTGGGCTGGTCGCCTTCACCACCCGGTTGGCGGCGCGGTCGACGTTGAGGTCGAGCTGGCAGCCGACGCCGCAGAAGTTGCAGGTGGTGCGCACCTTCTCGAGCTCGCGCTCGGGCTTGCCGTAGGCGAGCGCCGGCTTCTCGGTCATCGCCCCGGTCGGGCAGACGTCGATGCAGCCGCCGCACAGCTCGCAGGTGGTGTCGGTCAGCGGCAGGCGGTCGGCGGTCGAGATGGTGGTGTGGGGGCCGCGATGGGCGAGGGTGATCGCCGAGACCGCCTCGACCTCGTCGCAGTAGCGGGTGCACAGCGAGCAGGCGATGCAGCGGTCGGGGCGGAAGGCGACGAACGGGTTGTCGTCGTGCGGCCGGCCGGCGCGCGGCGAGTCGACCGGCAGCCAGTCGCCGGCGGTGCCGTAGCGCTCGGCGAGGTCGTGGAGCTTGGACGGGTTGGCGTCCTCGGCGACGGCGCGGTCGGCGATGGTGTCGGCGAGGTGGATGGCGGTGATGAACTCGCGGTTCCTGGCGACCCTCGGGGTGTCGGTGCGCACCACCAGCCCGGGAGCGGTCTGGAAGTGGCAGGCGGGCTGCATCAGCCGCTGCCCCTCGACTTCGACGAGGCAGATGCGGCAGGCGCCCGCCGGGGTGAGGCGGTCGTCGTGGCACAGCACCGGGATGTCGATCTCGGCGCGGCGGGCGGCGTGGAGGACGGTCTCGCCGGGGCGGAACTCGACCTCGTTGCCGTCGATGATCACGAACTTGCTGTCGGCCATGGCGGTCTCCAGTCCTTGGCTCAGTATGCCACTTTGGGGCGGCGCGGGTTGGTTGGACGGGGGCGCGTTCGACGGATTCAGGGCGGCGAGGGCCTTTCTCCACCTGGCCTCACCCGACCATGCCCCAGGC
>JBPEXA010000137.1:0-2801 GCA_052032135.1 Thermoanaerobaculia bacterium
TTTCCCCCGACCCCCCCTCCCCCCCCCCCCCCCCCCCGACACCCAGGGGCATTGACGACGCACCCACCCCGTGACTTCCGGGAGAAGGACCCGATGCGCGTACGACTGAACGAGGAGCAGCAGCTGCTGCAGGAGACGGTCCGCAGGTTCGCCGACGAGGTGGTCGCGCCGAGGGCTCGGGAGATCGACGAGAGCGGGGAGTTCCCGCGCGAGTTCTTCGACCGGGCTGGCGAGCTCGGCCTCGCCGGCGTGGCGGTGCCGGAGAGCCACGGCGGCGCCGGCATGGACACCATCTCGTACTGCGTGGTGATCGAGGAGATCAGCCGCGTCTGCGCGACCAGCGGCGTCATCCTGTCGGTCAACAACTCCCTGGTCTGCGATCCGATCCAAGACTTCGGCAGCGACGCCCAGAAGGAGCGATTCCTGAAACCGCTGGCGGCCGGCGAGCAGCTCGGCTGCTTCGCGCTCACCGAGCCGGGCGCCGGCAGCGATGCCGCCGCGATCCGCACGACGGCGGTCAAGGACGGCGACGACTACGTCCTCAACGGCAGCAAGGTGTTCATCACCAACGGCACCCACGCCGACGTCGCCCTGGTGTTCGCCTCGGTCGACCTGGAGGCGCGCCACCGCGGCATCACCGCCTTCCTGGTCGAGAGCTCGGCCGACGGGTATCGGACCGGCACCCACGAGTACAAGCTCGGCGTCAACGCCTCCGGGACCACCGAGCTCTTCTTCGAGGATCTGCGCGTCCCCGCCTCGCAGCGGCTGGGCGAGGAGGGCGAGGGGTTCAAGATCGCGATGGCGACCCTCGACGGCGGCCGCATCGGGATCTCCGCTCAGGCGGTCGGCATCGCCACCGGCGCCTTCGGCGAGGCGATGGCCTACGCCACCGAGCGGGAGCAGTTCGGGCAGCCGATTTCCAACTTCCAGGCGATCCAGTTCTACCTCGCCGACATGGCGACCGAGATCGACGCCGGTCGGCTGCTGACCTGGAAGGCGGCGTGGGCCAAGGAGAACCGGAAGCGCTACAGCCTCGAGGCGGCGCAGGCGAAGCTGTTCACCTCGGAGATGGCGCAGCGGGTGACCAACAAGGCGCTGCAGATCCACGGCGGCTACGGCTACACCAAGGAGTACAACGTCGAGCGCTACTTCCGCGACGCTCGCATCACCGAGATCTACGAAGGGACGAGCGAGGTCCAGAAGATGGTGATCGCTCAGGCGGTGTTGAGAGATTGATCGCCGAGCCGGAAGCCGCCAGCGGCACGACGATCGACTTCGCGCTCAGCGAGGAGCAGGAGCTGCTCCGGGGTGAGGTGCGCCGCTACGCCGAAGAGCGGATCGCGCCCGGCGTCGAGCAGCGGGAGCGCGACCACGAGTTCCCGGCGGAGATCCTCGCCGAGATGGGGGAGATGGGGCTGCTCGGCATGCTGGTCTCCGAAGCCTACGGCGGGGCCGGCTTCGACACCGTCAGCTACGTCGTGGCGGTCGAGGAGATCTCGCGCGTCTGCCCGTCGATCGGCGTCACGATGAGCGTCACCAACTCGGTCTGCGCATGGCCGATCTTCCGCTTCGGCTCCGAGGAGCTGAAGCGCGAGGTCCTCCCTCCGCTCGCAGCCGGCGAGATGCTGGGGGGCTTCGGCCTCACCGAGCCCGGTTCGGGCAGTGACGCGGCGGCGCTGCGCACCCGCGCCGAGCGGGACGGCGACGACTGGGTGCTGAGCGGCGAGAAGGCGTGGATCACCAACGCCGGGGTCGCCGGCGTCTACGTGGTGCTCGCCAAGACCGACCCCGACGCCGGCAGCCGTGGCATCTCCGCCTTCGTCGTGCCGGCCGATGCACCAGGCCTCGCGATCGGCACCCCGGAGACCAAGCTCGGCTTGCACGCCTCGCGGACCGCGCCGCTGATTCTCGATGGCTGCCGGGTCCCCGCCGGCCACCTCCTCGGCGAGGAGGGGCAGGGGTTCAAGATCGCGCTGGCGACGCTCGACCACTCCCGCCTGGGGATCGCCGCCCAGGCGGTCGGCATCCAGCAGCGTGCGCTCGAGCTGGCCGTCGGGTACGCCCGAGAGCGGGAGCAGTTCGGGGTGCCGATCGCCGAGCACCAGGCGATCCGCTTCGCGATCGCCGGGCTGGCGACCGAGCTCGAAGCGGCCCGCGTGCTCACCCGCTACGCAGCGTTGCGGGAGGGCGAGCGCGACGGCGGGCGGTTGGCGTCCGAGGCGAAGCTCTACGCCTCCGAAGCGGCGAACCGGGCGTGCGCGGCCTCGCTGCAGATCCACGGCGGCAACGGCTTCTCCGACGAGTACGAGATCTCCCGCCTCTATCGCGACGTGCGGGTGACGACCATCTACGAGGGCACCAGCGAGATGCAGCGGCTGGTGACCGCCCGCCACCTGCTGCGTGGCGGCCGGTGATCCCGACGGCAGCGACGTCGGAAGCGGTGATCTATACTGAGCCGCCGCCGGGGTGACCTCCGGCGGCCCGAACCCGGAGAGCCGTCCATGGACAAGAGAATCCTCCTCGCCGACGACAGTCTGACCATCCAGAAGGTGGTCGAGCTGACCTTCATGGACGAGCCGTTCGAGGTCGAGGTGGTCGGCAACGGAGACGATGCGCTCGCGCGGCTCGAAGGGGACCTGCCGGCGCTGTTGATCGCCGACGTCCACATGCCGGGACCTTCCGGTTACGAGGTCTGCCGGCGGGCGAAGCAGATGGCGCCGAACCTGCCCGTCCTGCTGCTGGTCGGCACCTTCGAGACGCTCGACACCGACGAGTTGCAGGCGTGCGGCGCCAACGGCCAC
>JBPEXA010000138.1:0-1602 GCA_052032135.1 Thermoanaerobaculia bacterium
TGCATCCCTATCTCATGGGCAGCGGGTCGCGCGGCCTCCACGTCGGCGTCGCCATCGAGCGTCGCTATCCGTACGACTTCGTGCGCGACTTCGCCCGCGACGTGGCGACCGTGCTGGTCGCCCGCGATCCCGAGCACCTGACGCTCGAGACCCGCAAGGCGAACCGGCAGGGACGGATCTTCGTCGACGTGCTGCGCAACGGCTACGCACAGACCGCGGTCGCGCCGCTGAGCGTGCGCGCCCTCCCCGGCGCGCCGGTGGCGATGCCGCTCTCCTGGTCGCAGCTACGGGCGTTCGAGCCCCGCGGCTGGGGCTTCGACGACGCCCTGCGCCAGCTCCGCCAGCGTGGCGACCCGATCGCCGCCGTCGTCCGCTCGCCGTCGCGGCTCGAGAAGCCGCGCCGCAGCCTCGACGCGCTGCTCTAGGAGATCGGGCGGCCGTCGAGCGCCTTCTCGATCGCCAGCAGCTCGGAGACGTTGTCCATCGTCAGCAGGCCGACGACGCGCCCGTTGCTGACCACCGGCACGGTCATCGCCGGCTTGCCGCCGAAGCGCTCGAGGGCGTCGGCGAGCCGCTCGTCGGCGTCGGCGACGCGCACTTCGCGCTGCATCGTCTCCTCCACCCGGCCGGCGCGCCCGCCCCGCGCCAGACCGCCGAGCATGTCCTGCTGGCTGAGGAGGCCGACCAGCCGTCCGTCGTCGAGCACCGGGAAGTCCTTCTGCGACCCTTCGAGGGTCATGTCGACCGCCCGGCTCAGCAGATCGTCCGGGGAGAGCGAGCGGAAGCTGCTCACCATCGCTCGCCCGACCGGGATGTCGGCGATCGTCTCGCGCATGGTCACCATCGCCGCCTCCGCTCCGGCGCCCACCCAGACGAAGAACGCGATCAGGATGAGGAACGGATTGACGAAGAGGCCGAGGAACCCGAACAGCAGCGCCATCCCCTGGCCGACGGTCGCCGCGCGGCGGGTGGCGGTGACGTAGGGCATCCGCATCGCGAGCAGCGCCCGCAGCATCCGGCCGCCGTCCATCGGGAAGGCGGGCAGCAGATTGAAGAGCACCAGGAAGACGTTGACGGCGACCAGGTTCCACGCCAGCGCCCCGGGCGCGAGACTCTCGAAATCGGCGGTCGGCAGCGGCTCCTGCAGCACCACCAGCAGGAAGCCGAGTGCCAGCGCGATCACCACGTTCACCGCCGGGCCGGCGATCGCCACCACCAGCTCCTGCCGCGGATTGCGCGGGATGCTCTCGAGGCGGGCGAGGCCGCCGATCGGCAGCAGCGTGATGTCACGAGTGCGGATGCCGTAGCGCGCCGCGGCGGCGGCGTGCCCGAACTCGTGGAGCACGACGCAGCCGAAGAGCAGCAGCACCATCCCCACCCGCACGGCGATCTCGCCGGCACCCTGGCCGGCGAGGCCGTAGTTGAACACCAGCCACAGGATCAGCAGGAAGAAGGTGGCATGGACCCGCACCTCGATGCCGCCGAGGGTGCCGATCCTGAAGGACCATTTCATCGCCCCTTCCTATCAGACGCGGGGGCGGGTCAAGCCGTGGCAGCGGCTAGCGCGCCGGCACCGGCAGCGCGTGCTCTGCGATCGCCTTC
>JBPEXA010000139.1:0-4623 GCA_052032135.1 Thermoanaerobaculia bacterium
TCGATGTACCAGCTCAAGCGGCGGGTGCTGCCGTGGCTCTACTGGAACAAGATCCTCAAGGGGACGGCGTAGCACGAGCGCCAGGGTCGGCCCGACGGCCGGCGACCGACGCCTTCCAGTAGCATCCGGTCATGCCGGCCTACGACGAGCGCCGCGGGCTCGCCCCCGAGCCCGCCTGCCGCCTCGACGGTGCCGCTGAGTCGGCGGAGGGCGAGCGCTCCTTGCTGGTGCTGCTCGACGTCGTCAACAAGTGCAACCTGCTGTGCGTGATGTGCGGCTACCCGGCGGAGGCCGGCGACCCGCGGGTGGCGATCGACCTCGAGTCGTTCGCCGCGCTGGCCGACGAGCTCTTCCCGCTCAGCCGCCAGGTCAACCTCTCCTGCTCCTACGAGCCGTTCATGCACAAGCGGTTCCTCGACTACCTCGACGCCACCGGCCGGCACCGGCCGTCGAAGATCTCGATCGCCACCAACGGGCTGTTGCTCGACGACGCCAAGGTCGCCGGCCTCGTCCGGCTGGGGCTCACCCACATCGCCGTCTCGGTCGACGGCGCGACGGCCGAAACCTTCGAGGCGATCCGCGTCGGCGGCCGCTACCGGCAGCTGCTCGATCGCCTCGACGTTCTCCAGCGGGTCAAGCGCGAGCTGGGGAGCGAGACGCCGCGACTGCAGTTCAACTATGTGCTGCTGGAGCACAATCTCCCGGAGGCGGTGGCGCTGATCGACGCCTTCCACCGCTACGACCCGTACAAATTCGTGTTCATCCATCAGGACTACACCGCGCCGCCGCCGGAGCGCCGCGCCGCGGTCGAGACGGCTCTGCGCGCCGCCCTCGAGCGCTGCGTCGAGGCCGGGGTGATCTTCGAAGAGGTCCCCGATCTGGTGATCTCCAGAGACGAGGTGCTCGACGCCTACGGCTGTGACCGCCGCCCCACCCCGGAGCCGGCGACCGGCTGTCGCGACCCGTGGCGGTTCCTGCGCATCCGGCCCAACGGTGACGTTCAGATGTGCCCGGTGATCGCCGAGCCGGCCGGCAACGTCACGGAAGACTCGATCGCCTCGATCTGGAACGGCCGCGCCTACCGCGCGCTGCGCGAGGCCTGGAACGACGGCCGGCCGCCGGAGATCTGCACCACCTGCGCCTACCGGGACAAGGGGCTGACCGGCATGCGGCGGGAGCAGGATCGGCTCGAGGAGCTGCTGCGCGACCACCTCGCCGGCGAAGCGCGGCGGCGCCGGGAGCCGGAGCCGACCCACCGGGGGCTGGAGGCGCGGTGAGGGCCGCGGTCGCGATCGTGCTTTCGCTGGTGGCGCTGGCTCCGCTCGCCGCCGCCGAGACCTCCACGGCGCCGCCCGAGTGGCCGCCGCCACCGGTGGAGCTGCTGCTGCTCGGCACCTTCCACTTCTCCGACGCCGGCCTCGACAGCTACCGGCCGAAGTTCGACGTCGACATCCGCTCGCCCGAGCGGCAGGCGCAGCTCGAGGCGCTCCTGCAGCAGCTGGAGGCGTTCGCCCCCACCCGCATCGCCGTCGAAGCGCTGCCGAGCCGGCAGGCCGAGCTCGATGAGCGCTACGCCGCCTACCGCGCCGGCGAGCTCGAGCTCACCGCCGACGAGGTCGACCAGATCGCCCTGCGGCTGGCGGCCCGTCTCGGCCACGACCGTCTCTACGCCGTCGACGCCCAGCGCCGCTTCTACGAGCCGTGGGTCGATCCCGACGAATTCGCCGAGGCGAACGGCCAGCAGCAGTGGCTCGATCCCGAGCTGTGGGAGCGCTACGAGCGGCTCCACGAGTTCCACGACGAGCTCAAGACCCGGCAGACCCTGATCGAGCACCTGCTCCACATCAACGCCGAGGAGCAGTTGAGGCGATCGCACGGCCAGTACCTGATCGGCAACTTCGAAGTCGGCACCGGCGACGACTATCCCGGCGTCGACAGCAAGACCGCCTGGTACAACCGCAACCTGAAGATCTTCGCCAACCTGCAGCGGATCGCCGACTTCGAGAACGGCGATCGCATCCTGCTGCTGATCGGCTCGGGCCACGTGCCGATCCTGCGCCACGCCGCGCAGGCGTCGCCGCAGTTCCGCCTCGTCGAGGTGGCGGAGGTGCTGTCCGCGCCCGCTGGCGGCGACTAGCCGCCGCCCTCGGAGCGCACCGTACCGAGCGCCGCCTGGCGCCGCACCCACTCGACCTGCATCGGCAGGTAGCCGGGTGCGTACCCGAGCAGCTCTCCCGCCTCGTCGCGCAACAGGATCCCGTGCTCGGCGTCGGGGAAGATCTCGATCTCGATCGGCGCCCCGGCGGCGCGCAGGCGCTCCAGCTCGGTGACCGACCAGCCGGTCGGCATGCTCGAGTCGTCACCGCCGAAGATCCACAGGCTCGGGACGTCGAGCGAAGCGACCGTCGGCACCGGGTCGTAGAGCCGGTCGATGAACGGCGGATCACGGCGCTGCATCCAACCGGCGTAGAGCTCGAGCGCCCACCACGGCAGGCGGGTGGCGGCGAGGAAGCCGACCATCGAATCGCTCCCCCGCACGCTGGCGTACCACCGCTCCCCTTCCGCCGCCGCGAGGCCGTCGGCCAGCTCCTCCCACCGATCCTCGCCGCGATCCAGGATGGCGGACGCCAGCTCGTTGAGGGCGTCGACCCGGGCGAGCGCCTCCGTGCCGAAACCGTCGCGCTCGAGGGCGTGGACGTAGCCCCAGCGATCCTCCCCGGTGACCGGCACCATCGGGCCGTAGTTGATCAGCAGGCTCGCCACCTCGACCTTGGTCGCCGCCAGCGGCGCGATCCAGCCCCCCTGGCTGTACCCCGCCAGGTGGAGGCTGCGGCCGTCGATCTCCGGGCGCTCGCGCAGCCACTCGACCGCCGCGGCGGTGTCGTCCGACAGCAGATGGAAGTTCTGGCTGAAGCGCCCCTCCGACTCGCCGGTGCCGCGCTTGTCGTAGACCAGGCCGGCGATGCCGTGGGCGGCGAACAGGTACGGATTGTAGTAGCTGTCGACGGCGCTCTCCCGCCCCGAGCCGTGGACGAAGACGACCGCCGGGAACGGGCCGTCGCCCGCCGGCAGGACCAGCCTCGCCCGCAGCTCCAGATCACCGCTCCGAATCGTGCCGTCGATCCCCGGCAGCGCGAGGCGGGTCGCCCGCTGCCGGCGTCCCCCCTGCGTCCATTCGAGCCCGGCGGGCGGCCCTGTGTCGATCGGATCGAAGTCGACCGTCACCTCCACCGGCTCTTCGCGCGCCCACCCGGGCCCCGCTTCGAAGCGCAGGTCGCCCGCCGGTCGCAGCGCACCGCTCTCGCCGCTCGGCAGCCGGTAGCGCAGCGTCTCCCCTTCGCGCGCCACGATGATCGCCAGCCGTCCGTCGTCGAGGCGATAGGCGCCGTTGAAGCGAGTGTCGAGATCGGGTGGCGACAGCGCCACTGCGACCCCCATGGCGGCCACGGCGACGACCGCCAATCCCAGCATCCACCTCTTCCGCCGGCTCACCAGCAAACCACCTCCTGGGAAGAGAACGCAGCAGAGCGACGTAAGGTTCTACAGCGAACGACCGACGCGCGCGACCGCCCGCCCTTGCTCTCCGCGTTCGCAAAGAGGCGACACCATGCATCGACCCGCCCGACTCGCCACCAGCATCCGGCGCATCAGTGCCGTGACGGTCGTTGCTCTTGCGGCGGTGGCCGTCGGTGCCGCGGAGCTCGTCATCCCGCAGCAGGCGAAAGCGACCCTCGCCGAAGCAGCGGACGCCCTCCAGCGCGGCCAGTTGGCCGAAGCCGAGTCGCTCTACAAGAAGGCGCGGCGCCAGATCGGGCGGAGGGTGTTCGAGACCGAGGAAGGCCGCGCCCGAGCGCTGCACAGCCGAGGCGAGCTCGAACCGGCGCTGAACGCGGCGAAGAAGGCACTCGAGCTGTCGCGGACCCCGGTCCACCGAGCCGTCGCCTGGAATCGGATCGGAGCGCTGCACACCGCGATCGCCATCGACCAGACGTTGCGCTGGTCGCAGCCGGCTGGGACCACCGCGGAGCCGTCGACAGAGCGGCTCGAGCGGGCGGAGGCGGCGCTGCTCGAGAGCGTCGACGAATCCGCCGGCGCCTTCCACCTCGCCTGGTACAACCTCGCCGAGGTGAGGTACTTGAGCGGTCGGCTCGAAGAGGCTCAGCAGGCGATGGAGCGCTATGCGGCGACCGCTCCGCCGGGGCAATGGCCCCGCAGGGCGCGCGATCTCAGTAGCTGCCTGGAGACCCTGCTCGGGCCCCACGAGATCTGGAGCTTCGACGAGCTACGGGAGGCGGGCGGCGTGTTGCCGAAGAACGTCGCGTCCACGGTTGCGAAGTTCTCGGACGCGGCGCGCCGCAACGGCACCACCGGCGACGTCCTCATCGCGATCACGATCAACACCGTCGGCGACGTCGTCTGTCCACGGGTGCTGTCGGGACTCCCCGACGGTCTGGGTCACTCGGCCTTTGCGGCCGTCCGCGACTTCCGCTACGAGCCCGGCCGGCTCGACGGCGAGGCGGTACCCGTCAGCACGCGGATCACCGTTTCCTTCGGCGTCCGCTAGGGACGCTCCGCGATCGAAGTCTCGACGGCGGGAGGGGCCGTTGCCTGATTAGTATCATT
>JBPEXA010000014.1:0-5734 GCA_052032135.1 Thermoanaerobaculia bacterium
CCCGTGAGGAGCTCGGGGGGAGCGGGAATCGCCCCCCCGGGGCAGCTGTTCTCGCGGGCATGACCCTCACCGGCGATCGCCGTCGACCGGCCGCCGCCGTCGCCCTCGCCCTGGGGCTCGCCGCCCTCGGCCTCACCGCCTCCGGTTGCTCCGACTCGCCGACCGCGTCGGGAGCACCGCGAGAGGTGCTCGTCGGCTACCGATCGCCGCTGGCCGGCGATCCTCCCCCCACCGACGATCCAGCCTGCGGCCATCACTACGGACCGCTCCACCTCAACCTGCTGACCAGCTGGAACGGCTTCGACAACGTTCGACTGACCGAGACCGGACCGGGTGCCGCCGAGGGAGTGGTGCGGGTCCCGGTCGGTGCCGAGGTCGGCATCTACGTCATCGACGTCACGCTGTGCGGGCTCGATCCCGGCGGCGAGCCGGCGACCGTGCGCTTCCTGTCGATCGCCGGCACCCCCCTCGAGAGATTCGGCGTTCTCGCCGGGCGCGAGGTCGCCCTCTTCACCCTCCAGCGCGACGGCTCGGTGCTCTGAAGGCGGCACCGGCGCGCTGCGATCTGCGAGCGTCGCGCGCAGCACGCCCCGCGGCTCGACCGTGAGCGCACCGGCGAGGCCGTCGTCGGGAGCGCGATATCGTCGCGCCATGGCGGGCGATCCGAAGCTCCCGGACGCGTTCACCGAGCTCGGTCAGTTCGAGCTCGACTCGTCGTCGATCCGCCTCCTCTCCCAGCCCTTCTGTCGCCAGCGGGGCGTCGTCGTGCTGGAGGCGGGCGAGGGCTCGACGCCGATCACGCTCGGCATGGTGCACCCGCGGGATGCGGCGACGGTCGAAAGCGTCGAACAGGCGCTCGGACGATCGGTGCGGGTGGTGCGCCTCCACCACCACGAGATCGAGAGCGCGCTCGAGGTCGGCTATCCGGACGGCGAGGAGGCCGATCGCGACGTGCTCCGGCTGCAGCCGGTGCGGAGCGTCTCCTACGAGCCCGACCGCGCCGTCCGGCGGCTGGTCAACGAGGCGATCGGCCAGGCGATCACCGTCGGCGCCAGCGACGTCCACTTCGAGTGCTATCGCGAGGACGTCGACGTTCGCCTGCGCGTCGACGGCGTGCTCCGGCAGGTGAGCACGCCGATCTCCGCCGAGCACGTGCCGGCGGCCGTCTCCTTCCTCAAGGTCCTCTCCGGCCTCGACATCGCCGAGCGGCGCCGCAACCAGGACGGCCGCATCACGGCGATCTTCGAGGAGCCCGGCGCCCCGCCGCGGGAGATCGATCTCCGGCTCTCCATCCTCCCCGGCCCGCACGGCGAAGACGCCGTGGTGCGCATTCTCGACGGCGGCGCCCCCGACCTCGGGTTCGAGGCGCTCGGGTTCGAGCCGTCGATCGCCGAGGCGTTCGACGACGTCGTGCGCAACCCGGAAGGGCTGATCCTGATCACCGGGCCGACCGGCAGCGGCAAGACGACCACGCTCTATTCCGCGATCCGGCGGATCAATCACGAGCACAACAAGCTGCTCACCGTCGAGGATCCGATCGAGTACGAGTTGCCGAAGGCGAACCAGAAGCAGGTCGGCCCGACCATGGACTTCGCCGACTACGCGCGCGCCTTCCTCCGCCAGGACCCGGACGTGCTGATGATCGGCGAGATTCGCGACGAGGAGACCGCCGCGCTCGCGGTGCGCGCAGCGCAGACCGGTCACCTGGTGCTCAGCACGCTGCACACCCGTGACTCGCTCGGCGCGGTGCCGCGGCTCGAGACGCTCGGCGTCGACCGTCCGCTGATCGCCGACGCCCTCGTCGCCGTCCTCGCCCAGCGGCTCGTTCGCCGCCTCTGCGCCCGCTGCAAGGTGCCGATCGAGCCGGATGCCGACGTGCTCCGCCGCCTCGGTCTCGAGCACGGGACGCTCGAGGCGTTCGACGGCCGCGGGTGCGACGCCTGCGACGATGGCTACCGTGGCCGGATCGGGCTGTTCGAGCTCTTCATCGTCGAGGGCCAGGCGGCGCACGACATCGCCAGCGGGCGCCCCGCCCACGCGATGCGGCAAGCCGCTCGCGAAGGCGGCCTCCGCACGCTGCTCGACGACGGCCTCGCCAAGGTCGCCGCCGGCGTCACTTCGCTCTCCGAGATCCTGCGGCACGTCCCCTTCGGCCTGACGCGCGAGGGGCGGACCTAGCCGGGCGCCGTCAGCCGGCGGTATCGATCGCGGCGACCAGGGCGTCGGTGAACTCGGAGGTGTCGGCCTCCCCGCCGAGATCCCGGGTGCGCACGCCGGCGGCGAGCACCGAGCGCAGCGCGGCACGGATCCTAGCCGCCTCGTCGCGCATCTCGAGGTGCTCCAACATCAGCACCGCCGACTGCAACACGGCGGTCGGATTGGCGACGTTCTGGCCGGCGATGTCGGGAGCGCTGCCGTGCACCGCTTCGAACACCGCCAGCCCGTCGCCGAGGTTGGCGCCCGGCGTCACGCCGAGGCCGCCGACCAGCCCGGCGGCGAGGTCGGAGACGATGTCGCCGTAGAGGTTGGGGAGGACGAGGACGTCGAACCGTTCCGGATACGACACCAGCTGCATGCAGAGCGCGTCGATGATGCGATCGTCGCATTCGATGTCCGCGTAGCCCTCGCCCACCTCCCGGCAGCAGTCGAGGAAGAGGCCGTCGGCGAGCTTCATGATGTTCGCCTTGTGGACCACGGTCACCCGCTTCCGCTGGTTGGCGACCGCGTACTCGAAGGCGAATCGGCCGATCCGGATCGAGGCGACGCGGGTGACGATCTTGAGGCTCTCGACCACTCCGTCGACGACCACGTGCTCGATGCCGCTGTACATCCCCTCGGTGTTCTCACGGACGACGACGAGGTCGATCCCCTCGTAGCGCGACGGGACGTTGGGGAGGTTCTCGACCGGCCGCAGATTGGCGTAGAGGTTGAGCGTCTTGCGCAGCTCGACGTTGACCGAGCGGAACCCCTTGCCGACCGGCGTCGTCACCGGCCCCTTGAGCGCCACCCCGTTGCGCTCGATCGATTCGAGCACGACATCGGGGAGCGGTTTGCCGTGCGCCTCCATGGCGGCGACGCCGGCGGTGTGCGGTTCCCAGTCGATCGCCGCCCCGGAGGCCGCCACCACCCGCACGACCGCCGCGGTGACCTCCGGCCCGATACCGTCGCCTTCGATCAGAGTCACTGTCTTCGTCATCGCGTCGTCCCCCCGCGGCCGAGCGGCGCGTGCTCGACCAGCCCTTCGCCGGAGAATACCTCGCCCAGCCGACGGACCTCGGCGCCGGTCTCGAAGTCGAAGCAGAGATCGTCGTAGTCGAGAACGCCCTCGCTACCGCGATCATCGAACAGCACGACGATGCGCTCGCCGGCGCGCACGAAGTCGCCGCGCGCCGCACCGGCATCCCCCCACGGCGGACCGGCGGTGAGGTCGATCGCCTCCCACTCCAGCGCTTCGAACCGGACTCCGGCACGGGCGAGCATCGACCGCAGCAGCAGGATCCGCGAGAAGGCGAGATCGAGTTCGAACCACCCCTCGAGGGCCGCCAGCGCCGGCGGCGGCGGCTGGTCTCCGAACCGCACCTGCGTCAGTCCGAACACCCTCGACGGCGGGCCGAGCACGCCGTCGAGGACGACGGTCGCTCTCGGAAAGCGCTCGGCCGCGGTGATCACCTCGTCAGCGCCCACCGAGGTGACGCTGGCGACCGGCACCAGCCGGCTGGACGAGCCGAACAGCTCGACCCTCACCTGGTAGCGCTGGGTGCCGAACGGCGCACCCCGCAGCGCCCTCTGCTCCTCGGTCCATTCCACCCTCGCCGGCTTGAGGCTGCCGGGGATCGACCAACCGCGCGCCCAGTCGGAGCGGTAGATCTCCTGGAAGCGGATCGCCTCGAGCCCCTGGTTGCCCTCGAGATCGACGAAGGGGCGCGGCCCCTCCACCGAGAACCAGAGGAGCCGCGCCTCCTCGGGTCCCGGCCACGGCCGAAGGGCGTCGCCGTCGATCCGTCGGCCGGCGATCTCGAGCGCCGGAGCCTCGCTGAAGTAGACCGGCGCCCCCGACCGCCGCCGCGCCTCGAGCACGGCGTGGAGGGTGAAGTCGGTCCCCGCCGCCAGCTCCACCGGACCGAGCACGGCGACCCCGGCACCCTCCACCTCGATCGCCACATGGGCCGCGACCGGGTCGGGTCGCAGCTCCCGCTGCACCCGCTCGGAGAACAACAGCAGGGTGACGATCACCCCGATGGCGACGGCGAGCGCCCAGCCGAGCTTCCGGTCGACGGCCACCGGCGGGCGTCAGTCCTTGTCCTTGAGCTCTTCCAGCCGGGCGACGACGTCCCGGTAGTTGGAGTTGATGCCGTACAGCTCCACGAAGCGCTCCCGCGCGGCATCGGTATTGCCGGTGGCGGCGAGCAGCGTGCCGAGCTCGTAGAGCAGGCCCATCCGCTGCTCGTCTTCGAGCGTCGGCGACTGCAGGCCGTTCTCGTACGCCTGTACCGCGAGGTCGTTGAATCCCTTCTCGACGAAGCAGCTCGCCAGCAGCGACGAGCACTCGACCAGATAGCGCGGGTCCTTGGCGGCGAGCTGAAACTCGCCGATCGCCTCGTCGGTCAGCCCCATCTCGCTGTAGGCGACGCCGAGGTTGTAGTGGGTGTCGTAGTCCTCTTCCGACAGCGTCTCCGCCATCCCCTTGCGGAACCCCTCGACGATGTCCTCCAGCGATTGCTCCTGCAGGCCGGGGGCGAAGTCGTCGTCGAGATCGTCGACGTCGGCGAGCTCCGCCTCGAGCTCGGTCGCCAGATCGACGAAGCTGTCGTCGGCCCCCTTCTGATCGGCGGCCGCCTCCTCCAGCTCTTCGACCCACGCCTCGCCCTTCTCGCCCTCCTCCGGCGTCGCGGTGTCGCGCTCGATCTCTTCGATCACTTCGGCGAGCACCTCGTGGGTCGACGCCGGCTGGACCGGCCGCTCCTTCTCGAGTGCGCCGACGTCGGCCACCACGTCTTCGAGCGGGCTCTCCTCGGCAGCCGGCTCCTCGGCGGCGGGCTCCTCGACCTCTGGCTCCGATGTCTCGGCTTCGTCGGCGACGACCGCCACGCCACCGGTGAAGCGCCCCTCTTCGAGGGCGAAACCGCGCTCTTCCATCGCCTCGCACAGCTCACCCCAGCTCGCGGGCTCCCCCTCGCGGGCGACGATGTCGGCGAGCTGATTGGCGCCGACCAGCGCCTCGTCGGTGCGATCGAGCTTCAGCTGCAGCCGCACCAGCCGCGCCAGCGCCTCCGCGTTCGCCTCGTCGTCGCGCAGGATCTTCTCCAGCACGGTGACCGCCATCGCGTCCATGCCGTAGCGCGACAGCACCTCTGACTCGATCAACAGCTTGACGGTGTCGGGCGACAGCTCGGTATCGGACCGAGCGGCGACCACCGACTCGAGCGGCGGCAGCGAGTCGGGAGCCTCGTCGGCGAGCTCGAAGCCGCTCTCGCCGCCGGAATCGAGGTCGAGCACCAGCTCGGCGCCCTCCTCCTCCGCGGTCGCGGCACCGGCGGTCTCGACCTCCTCGGTCGCCGCCTCGAGCTTCCCCTTGGGGGCCGCTGCTGCCTCCGCCAGCTCGGCGATCTCGGAGAGATCGAACTCGAGATCGGAGTCGGAGACGGTGGTCGCAGCGTCTGCGGCGGCCTCCTCCTGTTCGGCCTCCTCGGCTTCTTCGGCCGCTTCGCCGACCGCCCCTTCGACCTCGGCGGAC
>JBPEXA010000140.1:0-2121 GCA_052032135.1 Thermoanaerobaculia bacterium
GGCGGCGACGCCGCCGCCGAAGCCGCCGCCGGCGCGCCGGTCGATCACGCCTCCAACATCGCCGAGCTCGAACAGGTCGCCAACACCGTCAACCCGGACGACGGCACCGTCAACTGCGGCAAGATCATCGACGCGGTGATCGCCCAGGAGACCGGCAGCGACCCGGACGCCGCGGCGGAGACCGGCCGCAACGGCAGCTGGAGCGAGATCGAGGGGCGCCACGACACGTCGTTCTCCTGGGGCAGCGACTTCGACGCCGCCTTCCAGGCCGTCCAGCAAGGGGGCGACGGCACCATCGCACTGGTCGGCATCGGCTACAGCAACAACGGCGGCTCGCATGTGGTGGCGATGGTCAACCACGGTGGCACGGTCGGCATCGTCGAGGGGCAGGACTGGGGCGCGGCCGGCGGCCGCGAGGTGATCACCACCACCGATCGCGCCAACGAGCGCTACAATTCCGACGGTGGCAGCAACATCGGGTGGGGCATCGTGGGGGCGAACCCGTGATCGTCGACGACCGCTTCGACGTCGCGCCGCCGCCACCCTCGCCGCGCTGGCGCTGGCGACCGCTTGTGCCATGACCGACTCTCCCGAGATCACGACCCTCGAACAGGCGACGGAGGCCGCCCGCCAGGCGATCGTCGATCCCGACCGCGAATTCGTGCTGCTCGAGGACAAGACCACCGAGCACGACTTCGGCTGGGTCTTCTACTACGACACCCGCGCCCACGCGGAGACCGGCGACCCCGGCGCCATGCTGCCCGGCGTCGGACCGTTCGTCGTGCCGCGGGACGGCGGCGAGCCGGTCTTCCTCACCACCTCGATGCCGCCGCCGGTCGCCATCGCCGAGTACGAGCGGCAGTGGCGCGAGGCGCGGTAGCCGCCGTCTCTCGACGGGCGTCGCTCAGCGACCGTCCCGCGACGCCCGTCCCTCGATCGGGGGACAGTCGGCGTCGGTCGCCGTTCGCACGAAGGCGATCGGATCGCTGAGGAAGCGCACCACCTCGGCGCGCCGCTCGGCGACCGGGTGGTCGTCGGGGAGGCCGGGCCGCCACGCCTGCACCAGTACCGAGTGGGCCTTGCGACCGCGATCGACGCGGTCCTCGTAGCTGCCGGCGCAGATCTCCCGATCGACGAACGCGTCTCCGAGCCGGCGTTCGAGCTCGAGGTGCTTCTCACGGTCGGCGATCGTGTCGCGCTGGAATCGCAATCCCAGCACCGGGAGGTCTCCGGCGTCGGCCCGCTGCTCGAGGACGACCTCTTCGGCGGGCGTCAGGTCGAGCGACGCGTCGTCGCCGAGGAAGAGCGGCAGCGACGGCTGGGCGACGACGACCGCATCGAGCGCCCCGTTGCCGGCCAGTTCGAGCGGGATGCTGCCGGTCAGGCACATGCCGATGACGGCGACGCCCGGTTCGTGCCGGCGGGCGACCTCGTCGACCAGTCGATCGAGGCGCCGGCTGACGCGCCGCCAGGCCCGGTCGGTGCGCTCGCGGCGCCAGGCGCGCGTCAGGGTGTAGGAGGCGAGGCCCCGCAGGAAACTGCTGCTCCCCTTCTCACCGAACAGCACCGGGGCGTAGACGGCGAAGTGGCGGGCGAGCTCCCGTGCGTAGCAGAGAGTCCCCTCGCTGAGGCCGCCGATCTCGTGCAGCAGGATCACCGGCCGGCGGCTCGCGTCGTCCGCGCCGAGCACCACGACGTCGAAGCCGGCCATCGGCCGGCTTTCGAGCTCGGCGACCAGGCGGGGTCCTTCCGGGCAGCTCCCTGAATGGGCTCCGGCGGCGTCGAGGCGGTGCGCGCCGAGCGCCGCGAGTGCGAGCGCCACCACCGCCGCCCGCCGCATCACGATCCGCTCGAATCGCCTCTCGCGGCGGCGATCGAGATCTTGAAGCCGTCGGGATCGATCACCGCGAAGTCGCGTACGCCCCACGGCTGGTCGGTCGGCTCCTGCGCCAGCTCCCCTCCGCGAGAACGGATCGCCGCGGCCAGCTCGTCGATGTCCTGCTCGGTGGTGCAGTAGAGGCGGAACCCCTCGCCCTTGGCGCGGTCCCGCCCCTTCGCCCAGTCGTCCTGGCCGATCATCAGCGTCACTCCGCCGGCCGTCAGCGAGGCGCCGAACACCGT
>JBPEXA010000141.1:0-2560 GCA_052032135.1 Thermoanaerobaculia bacterium
TCACCGGCGGGTTCGTCCGTCCGGGCGTCGGCCGCCTCGACCGGATCGGTTTCGGTGGGCTCGGCGGCGGTGGCGTCCACCTCCGCTTGCGGGGCGCTCTGCTCCTCCATCTCGGCGGAGGTCGACTCTGAACTCATGTCCTGATTCCTGCTCGTTGTCCGGCTTTCTGGGGGTGGAGGCGGATCGGCGGGAGCCGCCGGCGCCTCGGATGGCGGAGTCAGAGTCTACACCATGGATCCGACGTCCGGGGAGCGTCGACCACAGCGCGGATGGCAGCGCTACAATGCGCCGGGCGGCAGCTGGTTGCCGCGGCACGGGAGGCGACGATGGATCTGAGTCGAGACGCGCGCGCGGTCCTCGAGCGGTATCGCGACAAGACCCACCTGGCGGGCGGGCCGAGGGCGGGCTACGTGCTGCGCCGCACCGCCATCGGTCGCGGCGTCGACGACGCGGTCGACCTCGGTGGCGCGATCGCCGAGCTGACCGACGGAGGCCTGCTGTCGGCGAGCGAGAACGGCGACTTCCTCTTCCTGACCGAGAGCGGCGTCGAGGCGGTCACCGCTCTCGACTGAGAGCCCCCGCGCCCGAACGCTCGCTCGACGGAGCCGTCGCCCGTGGAGCGGCGGCGTCAGCCGGCGAGGCGTCCGTCGAGCTCGAGCTCGGCGGCGACCCCCTGCATCGCCTCGAGCACGTTCTCGACGTGCCCCCACAGCTCGAGCCGGCCGTCGAAGCAGACGCGACTGAAGTCGTCGGTGGCGGCCTCGACCTCACCGCGGTGCACGCCGGCGGCGAACGACTTCTCCTTCCACCGCTTGCGCAGCGACTTGAGCTTGACGTCCCGCACGTCCTTCGACGGCCGCACCAGTGCCGAGGCGGTGATCAGGCCGGTGATCTCGTCGCACGCCAGCAGGGCGTAGTCGATCGGCGACTGCCGCTCGACACCGGTCCCCGCGGTGTTGTGCGACAGGATCGCCTGCACCACCTCCTCGGGACAGCCGTGCTCGCGGAGGATGGGGGCGCCGAGAGCGGGGTGGTCCTCGAGGGTGGGGTGGAGCTCCCAGTCGAAGTCGTGGAGGAGGCCGGCGAGCCCCCATCGCTCGACGTCGCCGTCGAGCTCCGTCGCGTAGCGCCGCATCGCCGCCTCGACCGCCAGCATGTGGCGTCGCAGCCCCGGCGCCTCGACGTGGCGCCGCATCAGCTCGAAGCCCGCCTGGCGATCCATGCCGCTATCCCCCGCTCGGGGCGGTGACGGCGAAGGTCACCTGGGCGTGCGCGACCAGCCGCCCTTCCTGGTGGACTTCGCCGGTGGCGACGGCCAGCCGCCGTCCCCGCTTCAGCAACCGGCCGCGCGCGGTGAGCGGCCGCTGCCGGGCGCGCGACAGCAGGTTGACGGTCACCGCCGCCGGCACCACCGGAGCGGCGACCGAGCCGGCGGCGGCGATCTCCGCCATCGTCGACAGGACGGCGAAGTGCACGGTGTCGGGGGCGACCAGGTGCTCGTCCCGTGGGTCGAGCTGCAGAGTCCCCTCTTCGGGTCCGGGGGTGAGGCCGAGGTTGCCGTTGAAGTCGGCCACGTCAGTCGAGGAAGAGGTCGCGCGCCAGAGGCTCGGAGGGATCGACCGCGTAGTCATCGAAGTCGGTGACGCCGGTCGCCTGCAGCACCTGCTCGTCGATGTAGAAGTTGCCGGTGCAGGTGCGCGCGCTCTGGGTCAGCACGGCGTGGGCCGCATCGGCCAGGATGCGGGGCTCGCGGCAGTTCTCCGGCGTCAGCAGCTTCGCCAGCGGGGTGCCCATCAGCATGTTGAGGGCCGCCGTCCGGATCACCGTGCGCGGCCACAGCGCGTTGACGCCGATGCCGTCCTCGGCGAACTCGGCCGCCAGCCCCAGCACGCAGAGGCTCATGCCGTACTTCGACAGGGTGTAGGCGAGGTGGTCCTTGAACCAGGCGGGATTGAGGTTGATCGGCGGCGACATCACCAGGATGTGGGGATTCTCCGCCTCACGGAGGTGGGGGAGGCACGCCTGGGAGCAGAGGAAGGTCCCTCGCGCGTTCACCGACCACATCAGGTCGAAGCGCTTCATCGGCGTTTCGAGGGTGGGCGTCAGGCTGATGGCGCTGGCGTTGTTGACCAGGATGTCGATACCGCCGAAGGCGGCGACCGCCTCGTCGACCGCGGCGCGCACCTGCTCCTCGTCCCGGATGTCGACCGCCACCGGCAGCGCCTGCCCTCCCGCGGCCTCGATCTCCTCGGCGGCGGTGAAGATGGTGCCCGGCAGCTTGGGGTGCGGGACGCGCGTCTTGGCGGCGACGACGACGTTGGCGCCGTCGGCCGCGGCGCGCAGGCCGATCGCCTTGCCGATGCCTCGACTGGCGCCGGTGATGAAGAGGGTCTTGCCTTTGAGGGTCGCCATCGCGGTTCGGGGTCGTCGAGCCGGGCTATCTTAGAGAAGCGCGCGCGACGATGCCACAGGGGCGGGCGGCGGTGCCCGGAACGGGCTGCTACTCTCTCGCCGAGCCGGCGGCCGGACCGTCTCGCGGTCACGCCGCATCGGAGCCCGA
>JBPEXA010000142.1:0-2965 GCA_052032135.1 Thermoanaerobaculia bacterium
TCGGCCTCGACGGCATCGGGATCGTCGCCCGCCTCGAGCCGCGCGACCAGCTCCTCGACGCGCGGGTCGAGCTCGAGACCGGAGACCTCGCCGAAGCGCCGCATCATGCGCGCCATCGCCCGCGGATCGTCATCGTCGGCACGCTCGAGCTCGGTGGCCATCGCCGCCATCGCGCGATCGACCCTCTCGTCCTCGACCTCCTGATCGTCGGCGCCGGCCCGCCCCGGCGTCGCGAAGGTCGCCGGCTTGCGCTCGAGCTCCGGCCGCCCGCACCGAGGGCAGTCGGGCCTCGACTCGGTGTCGATCGAGGGCGAGAAGAAGTTGAAGAGGGTGTGGCAGTCGCTGCAGTAGAATTCGTAGATCGGCATCTCCGGTGCGACCGCCTGTGTACCACACCGGAACGGCTCCTTCGCCCCCCGCGGCGTCCGTGGGGGAGGCGGCAGGGTCGAGGAAAGGGAGACCGTCTCATCGCGACCGACCCGGCCAGTCCCGACGCGCAGAGCGGGGCGACGGGCGGTGCGTCGCGGATCGCGGCCGGCATCCTCGCCAGCCGTCTGCTCGGCCTGGTGCGCGAGGCGGTGCTGCTGCGCTACCTCGGGGCGGGGCCGCACCTCGACGCCTTCAAGCAGGCGCTGCGCAGCGGCAACCTGATCCAGAACCTGTTGGGCGAGCAGACGCTGTCGGCGGCCTTCATCCCGGGTTACTCGCGGATGCTCGAGGCGGGCGACGAGGAGCGGGCCGGCCGCTTCGCCGGCGCCGTCTTCGGCCTGCTGCTGATGGTCGCCGGCGCGCTCGCTCTCGTCGGACTGCTCGGCGCGCCGGTGATCGTCACCATCTTCAACCCCGGCTACCTGAGCGATGCCGCGGCGGTGGCGCGCGGCGAGGCGACGGTCGACCGCTTCGCCCTGGCGGTGCGCCTGGTGCGATGGCTCTTCCCGATGGCGGGCGTGCTGGTGCTGTCGGCGTGGTCGGTCGGGGTGCTGAACAGCCACCGCCGCTTCTTCGTCGCCTACTTCGCGCCGGTGCTGTGGAACGTGGCGATCATCGCCGCGCTGTTCGCGGTCGGCAGCGGCCTCTGGAGCCTGCCGGGCGTCGAGGGCCCGCTGTCGCAGATCTCGGTCGCGGCGGCGATCGGCGCCTTCGTCGGTGGCGGCCTGCAGTTTCTCGTCCAGCTGCCGACCGTCGCGAGGGTGCTGCGCGGCAGCTTCCGCTTCTCGCTGTCGACGTCGGCGCCCGGCGTGCGGCCGGCCCTCGCCGCCTTCTGGCCGATGCTCGCCGGGCGAGGCGCCGTGCAGCTCTCCGGCCACCTGGACGGCTTCGTCGCCTCGTTCCTCGCCGCCGGCGCGCAGGGAATTCTCGGTTCGGCGATGACGCTCTACCTGCTGCCGCTCAGCCTCTTCGGTCTCGCCGTCGCCGCCGCCGAGCTGCCGGAGATGTCGCGCGAAGGCACCGGCGATCGACGCTTCGTCGAGCGCATCACGGGATCGGTGCGCCGCAGCGCCTTCCTCGTGCTGCCGACCGCGATCGGCTACCTCGCCTTCGGCTTCCTGCTCGTCAGCGGGCTCTTCGGCCACGGCCGCTTCGGCGCCGCCGACCGCTGGCTCCTCTACCTGGTGCTCGCCGCCTACAGCGTCGGGTTGCCGGCGAGCGGTATCACCCGGCAGCTCAACACCGCCTTCTACGCCCGCGGCGAGACCCGCGTCCCCGCGCGAGTCGGCGTCGAACGGCTGCTGCTGTCGGCGGGCGTGGGCGCCGTGCTCGCCTTCGGGCTCGACGGCTACGCGGTCGCTCCGCTGTTGGGCCTCGAGGTCGACAGCCGGCTGCGCCTCGGCGCTCTCGGGCTCGCCGTCGGCAGCGCGCTCGGCGCCTGGTACGAGCTGCTCCGCATCCGCTCGCGTCTCGCCGGGCGGGTCGCCGGGCTGCGACTGCCGGTCGCGGCGCTCGGCCGCATGGCCGTCGCCGCCCTCGCCGCCGCTCCGCTCGGTGCGCTGGTCTGGTGGGCGGTGGCCGCGCTGCCGGCGTGGGCGGGCGCGATCGCCGTCGCGGCGGGATACGCTAGCGCCTACTTCGCGATCGCGGCGGCGCTCGGCGTTTCCGAGCTGCGGCCGTGGATCGAAGGGCTGACCAGGAGGAGTCGTCGATGAAGATCGCCATCGCGTCGGACCACGCGGGGTTCCACTACAAGGAGGCGATCCGGGCGCGCCTCGCCGAGGGCGGACACGAGGTGGTCGACTTCGGCACCGACTCCGACGCCTCGTGCGATTATCCAGAGTTCATCGTCCCGGCCGCGCGGGCGGTGGCGACCGGAGCGTGCGAGCGCGGCATCGTGCTGGGGGGGTCCGGCAACGGCGAGGCGATGGCGGCCAATCGGCTGCGGGGGGTGCGCTGCGCGCTCTGCTGGAGCGTCGAGACCGCGAGGCTCGCGCGCGAGCACAACGACGCCAACATGCTGTCGCTCGGCGAGCGTCTGGTCTCTCGCGATCTGGCGTTCGACATCGTCGACACCTGGCTGGCGACCGACTTCGAGGGGGGTCGTCACGTGCGCCGGATCGGAATGCTGGACGAGATCGAGCCGTAGGCGAGTCGACATGGACCTCCAAGCGCTGCTCAGCATCTGCCTCGGCCTCGGCCTCGCCGCCGCCTGCGGCTTCCGCGTTTTCGTGCCGTTCCTGCTGATGAACCTGGCGGCCCGCGCCGGGTACCTCTCGCTGTCGGGGTCCTTCGAGTGGATCGGCTCGACGCCGGCGCTCATCATGTTCGGGGTCGCCACCGTCCTCGAGATCGGCGCCTACTACATCCCCTGGCTCGACAACTTCCTCGACACCATCGCCACCCCGGCGGCGGCGATCGCCGGCATCGTGGCGACGGCGTCGGTCGTCACCGGCATCGATCCGCTGATCAAGTGGCCGGTCGCGGTCATCGCCGGCGGCGGGATCGCGGGCGCCGTGCAGGCGTCGACGGTGGC
>JBPEXA010000143.1:0-3963 GCA_052032135.1 Thermoanaerobaculia bacterium
ATCGAGGTGCGCCGACGCGCCCGCGTCGCCGGCGTCGAGCTCGGCGGGGAGGAGAGCCGGGTGACGCTCGAGACTCCCGACGGCGCCGTCGAGGTCGCCGCCCGCTGGGTGATCGACGCCACCGGACGCCGCGCCTACCTCGCCAAGCAGCTCGACCTGTGGGAGGCGACGGAGGCGCATCCTACCGCCGCCGCCTGGTGCCGATGGATCGGAGCGCTCGACCTCGACGCCGCGCCGCTGCCAGGCGCCGAGGAGGGTCCGTCGATGGCGGCGTCGCGCCGGCTGGCGACCAACCACTTCTGCGGCTACGGCTGGTGGTGCTGGGTGATCCCGCTCTCCGGCGGCGAGACCAGCGTCGGCCTGGTGTGGAACAAGGAGCTCTTCGAGCTGCCCGGCAGCGGCAACGTCCGCGACCGCTACCGCCGCTTCGTCACCTCGCAGCCGGGGCTGCGCGAGCTGCTGTCGGACGCCGAGATGGAGGCGCGCGACTGCCGCACCTACCCCCACCTGCCGTTCCGCTCGCGGCAGTACGCCGGGCGCGGCTGGGCGCTGGTCGGCGACGCGGCGTCGTTCATCGACCCCTACTACAGCCCCGGGCTCGACCACGCCGCGGTGTCGATCGTCACCACCGCCGCGCTGGTGGCCGACGATCTCGAGGGCGAGCTGGAGCCGGCGGCGCTCGACGATCGCCTCGCCGATCACAACGAGCGGTTCGAGCGCTCCTACCACCGCTGGCTGGAGGCGCTCTATCTCGGCAAGTACGAGATCCTCGGCGACGGCGAGCTGTGCGGCGCCGCCTTCCTGGTCGACACCGCGATGTACTACCTCGGCGTGGTGACGCCGGTCTACGACGAGGTCGCCAACCTCGAGCGGCCGCTGTTCGGCGCCGCCGATCGCGGCACCACCGGCGCCTACCGCTTCCTCGCCTGGTTCAACCGCCGGCTGGTCCGCCTCGCCCGCTACCGGTGCCGGGCGGGTCGTTACGGCCGCCGCAACGCCGGTCGCCGGGTATGGATCCGCTCGCCGGCGCTGGGGCGCGGCGCGGTGCCGATGCTGCTCCAGGGGATCGCCATGTGGCTGCGGGCCGAGGCCGAGGTGCTCGGCTATCGCCTCACCCACCGCAAGGTCGACGTCTCGCAGCCGGTGCGCCCGCGGCTCGAGACCTCCGGCGCCACCTGACGCCCGCCCTCACCGCGCGCGGTCGCCGTCCTCCGGCAGCAGGTAGGTGGTGACGACGGCGGTGACCGCCGGCCGCTCGTCACCCTCGACGGTGACCTCGAGCCGCCAGCGGCAGAGCGGCGGCAGGCCGCCGTCGACGCGGGCGACCGCCAGCAGCGGGCGGTCGACCGGCAGCCCGGAGCGGTGGAAGGTGGCGTCGGCGATCCCCACCAGGTAGCCGATCCGCGGCTCGCCGCCGGCCGCGCGGTCGCCGGCGTCGAGCACCGCCGCCGCCTGGGCGCCGAGCTCGATGCCGAGCCACGGCGACGCCTCGCCGCCGGCGGCCAGCGCGGCGCCGATGCGGCCGCGGCAGGTGACGGTCCCCTCGCTGCGGTCGACCACCGCCTCGACCAGCCGCATCGCTCCGCGGTGGGGGAGGAGCGAGTCGATCGGCGCGCTCATCCGGCCTCCGGCTCGGGGAGCGGCCGCCCCCGCAGTCCGAGCCGCTCCATCGCGCCGAGCAGCCGGTCGAGCAGCTCGAGCACCGGCGCGCCGGCGTCGGCGGCGACCAGGCGCCCGTCGTGGAGCAGCAGCACGTCGCCGCCGGCGAGGTCGCGCAGCAGCCGGCGGCTGACCCGCTCGACCGCGCCGTCGACGGCGTCGAAGCCGCGCCGGGTCCAGGCGGCGAGGTGCAGGCCGCGGCGCGCCAGCAGCGGCTCGAGCCACGGGCTGCGCACGCCGGCCGGCGGCCGCAGGTAGGCGGGGGGTCGTCCCGCGAGCTCGCTCAGCCGCTCCTGGGCGCGGTCGATCTCGCGTCCCAGCGCCCGCGGCGGCAGCATCGAGAAGGCGTTGCGATGGCCCCAGGTGTGGTTCTCGACCCGGTGACCGCGGCGCGCGATCTCGCGCACCAGCTCGGGGTGGCGCTCCGCCCGCCGCCCGATGCAGAAGAAGCTGGCGCGTGCCCCGGCCGCTTCCAGCCGGTCGAGCACCGCCGGCGTCCGCTCGGGATCGGGCCCGTCGTCGAAGGTGAGGGCGACGGCGTCGGCGCTCTCGAGGCGCAGCAGGTTGGGCCCCAGCAGCCGCGATCGCGGCGCCATGCCGGCGGCGGCGAGCACCACGTGGTCGGCGAAGACCGCGCCGGCGGCGAGCGGCCAGCTCGACGGTGCGGCGATCACCGCGCCGGCCGCCGCCAGGTGCAGGCCGCCGCTCGCCCACACGAGCGGCGTCGGCCGCCACCGACGGGGAGCGCGTGGCGCCGCCTCACCCATCGCCGCCGGCGGCGGTCGAGGGGAGGGTGGCAGCGAGCAGCGCGAGCGCTCGCCGGCGGTCGATCTTGCCGCGGCCGGTGCGCGGCAGGGCGTCGACCAGCCGGTAGCCGCGGGGGACCTTGTGCTCGGCGAGCCGCTCGCGGCACCAGGCGCGGAGTCGCCGCTCGTCGACGCCGGACGCGCCGTCGTCGACCGCCACCACCGCCTGCACCCGCTGGTCGCCGCCGCCGGCGTCGACCCCGAGGACGAGCGCCTCGCGAACCCCGGGCATGGCGTCGAGCACCGCCTCGACCTCGCGCGGATTGACCTTGCGGCCGCGGACGTTGACGAGGTCGTTGCGGCGCCCGCACAGCTCGAGCTCGTCGCCGCGGAAGCGGCCGAGGTCGTCGCTGGTGAAGTGGCCGTCGGCGAGCCGATCGTCGGTCGCGGTGAGATAGCCGCGGGCGACGGCGGCCGAACGGACGCGGACCGTGCCACCGACGTCGAGATCGATCGTGACGCCGTCGATGGCGGTGCCGACCGTCCCCCGCTCGGCGGCGTCTCCCTCGCGATCGTAGGTGATGCCGCCGCACTCGCTGGCGCCGTAGAAGACGTGCACCGGACGGCCGAAGCGACGGCGAAAGCGACGCGCGGTGTCGGCGGTCAACGGCGCTCCGGCGCTGATCACGGTGCGGACCGAGGGGGGCAGCGGCGGTGCCGATTCCCAGCGCACCAGCGCGGCGAGAAAGGCGGGCACGGTGGGCACGAAGGTCACCCGTTGCCGTTCGATCGTCGCCAGCGCGTCGAGCGGGCCGTCACCGGCGGGCACCACCGCGGTCGCGCCGCAGACCAGCGCCGGCAGCACGACGCTCGACAGCCCGTAGGAGTGGGAGAACGGCACCGCGGCGAGGATCCGCTCGTCGTCGGCGAGCGCCATCGACGCCCGCAGCGCCCGATCGTCGGCGAGCAGAGCCGTCGTCGGGGTGACGATCCCCTCCGGAGCGCCGGTCGAGCCGGAGGTCAGCTTGACGACGGCGACGTCGTCCCCGACCTCCCGCCGCGCCGCCCCTTCGGCGCCACCATGCCAGCCGAACTCCGGACGCCAGCCGCCGCCGTCGTCGAGGACCGCCGCCGCGCCGAGCTGGCGGGCGAGCGCGTGACGCGCGCCGGCGGATCCGGTGCGGTCGACCAGCAGCGCGGCGAGACCGGCGCGGCGCAGGGCGACGAGGCCGGCGAGGAATCCCGGCCCGTTGGCGGCGTCGAGGGCGACGATGGAGCCCGCCGGCGGGGCGGCGGCGGCGATCACCTCACCCGCCCGTCGCGCGGCATCGTCGATGTCGACGGCCGTCGCCGTCTCGTCGCCGCGCACCGCCAGCGGCCGATCGGGCCGTCGGCGGACGAGGCTCTCGAAGGCGGCGGCGAGCGGATCGCCGCTCACGCTCGGCAGGCGGCTCCCGGCGGGGTCGGGGACCGCTGGAGGGTCGCGTTCGGGCTCCTGCTCACCGCTATACTCTATCTTCGCTCGATGCCCTCGCCCGATCCGCGCACGGCGCCTACC
>JBPEXA010000144.1:0-2823 GCA_052032135.1 Thermoanaerobaculia bacterium
GCGGAGTAGCCCCACTCGTTGTCGTACCACGAGAGCAGCTTGACGACCGTGCCGTCGAGGACGATCGTGCTCTCGGCGTCGATGATCGACGAATGCGGGTCGCCGATGATGTCGTGGGAGACGAGCGCCTCGTCGGTCACCCGCAGGATCCCCTTCAGCCGCTGCTCGCGCGCGGCGCTCCGCAGCGTCTCGTGGATCTCGTCGACCGACGTCGGCCGCCGGAGCGTGGCGACGATGTCGGTCACCGACCCGTCGGGGACCGGGACCCGGATCGCCATGCCGTCCATCTTGCCGTCGAGCTGCGGCAGCACCTTCGCGGTCGCCTGCGTCGCTCCGGTGGTGGTCGGGATGATCGACACCGCCGCCGCGCGCCCGCGCCGCCGCTTGCGCATCGGCCGGTCGGTCAGCGACTGGCTGGCGGTGTAGGCGTGGACGGTGGTGATCATCAGGTGGTCGATCCCCCAGCTCTCGTCGAGCACCATCGCCACCGGAGCGAGGCAGTTGGTGGTGCACGAGGCCATCGACACCACGTCGTGGCGCCGCGGATCGTACAGATGGTGGTTGACGCCCATGACGAACATGCCGTCGGCGTCGTCGGACGGCGCGCTGACGATCACCTTGCGCGCGCCCGCCTCGAGGTGGCCGGCCGCCTTCGCCCGTGCCCGGAAGGCGCCGGTCGCCTCGAGGACGACGTCGACCTCGAGCCGCTCCCACGGCAGCCGTGCCGGATCCGGCTCGGCGGTGACGGCGATCGAGCGTCCGTCGACGCGCAGGGTGTGGTCGCCGTCGCGCGAGACCTTTCTCGGATACCAGCCGTGCACCGAGTCGTACTTGAGCAGGTAGGCGAGATCACCGAGGTCGGCGAGGTCGTTGACGCCGACGACCTCGTAGCGGTCGTCGGCAATCAGCTGCTTGAAGGTGCACCGCCCGATGCGGCCGAAGCCGTTGATCGCCACTCGTACCGGGCTCATCGATCGTTCCTCCCCTCCGTTGCCGGCGGCTCCCGGCGGTCGCCGACCAGGAGGTCGGGCGCCTGCCGCAGCAGCTGATGGTACAGCCGCTCGACGTCCTCCTTGCGGCACAGCTCGCTGCCCGGCGTCATCACCGCCGCGGCGCCGGCGGCGACTCCGAGGCGGACGGCGAGATCGAGATCGTCGCCGCGCGCCAGCGCCAGCGCGATGCCGGCGACCATGCTGTCGCCGGCGCCGACGCGGCTCTGGATCGGCACCACCGGGGAGGCGAAGCGCAGCGCGCGGCCGCCGGTGGCGAGCAGGGCGCCACCGACCCCGACCGAGACCACCAGCGCCTCGGTGCCCGTGCGCGCGATGAGCTCTAGCGCCGCCTGCGCCAGGGCGTCGTCGACGTGGTCGACCTCGCCGCCGACGACGGTCAGGAACTCGCGTAGATTGGGCTTGACGAGGTACGGCCCCGCCTCGAGGGCGACGGCGAGCGCAGGTCCGGAGGTGTCGACGATCACCCGGCTGCCCGCCGCGACACCGGCCGCGACGATCTGTCCGACGAGCTGCGGGTCGACCCCCTCCGGTACGCTGCCGCTGACCACCAGGATCGTCGGCGGCGGGTCGGCCGTCGAGATCGCCTCGAGGCACGCCTCGCACTCGGCGGCGGTGAGCTCGGGCCCCGGCATCACGAAGCGGAACTGACGGTGGCTGCGCCGCTCGCCGACCGTCAGGCTCTGGCGGGTGAGCCCCTCGATCGGCACCGCCCGGTGGTCGACTCCCTGCGCGTCGAGCAGCGCCTCGATCCGCTTGCCGTGGGCGCCGCCGCTCGGGAAGCAGGCGGTCGCCCGGCCCCCCATCGCCGCGACGGCGCGAGCGACGTTGACGCCGCCGCCGCCCGGCTCGAAGCGGAGGTCCTCGAGGCGGAGCTTGTCCTCCGGCACCACCGCGTCGACGACGCCGCTGACGTCGAGAGCGGGGTTGAGAGTGACCGTCAGGATGCTCACGGGGCGCCACCATAGCAGGGGGATGGACCCGTTCCGACGCCGGGCGCGACAGGGCGCCAAGCTGGCGTCCGAGGGTGCCAATCGGACGGGGTGGTGGGGCTCCGGCGCCCGAGCGGGCGGTGATCGTGCGGGCATGCCTTTTGCTCCCCCGCTTGGGCCTGACAGGATCGGCCGCACGAAGAGGCCCGACCGGGTCGACGCGACCCGCCCCCTCGCCCGCCATGATCGAAGTTCGAGAGCTGACCCGACGCTACGGAGACCTGACCGCGGTCGACGCGGTGTCGTTCTCCGTCGGCGAGGGGGAGATCGTCGGCGTGCTGGGGCCGAACGGCGCGGGGAAGACGACGGCGATCCGGATGATCACCGGTTTCCTCCCCCCGACCTCGGGATCGGTCCGGGTGGCCGGTCACGACCTGCTCGAGGCGTCGGTGGCGGCGCGCCGCGAGATCGGCTACCTGCCCGAGAACGTCGCTCTCTATCCCGAGATGCGGGTTTCCGAGTACCTCGCCTTCCGCGCTCGGCTCGAGGGGATGCCCGCTGGCGAGGCGCGCACGGCGATCGCCGAGGCGATCGCCGACTGCCTGCTCGATCAGGTCGCCGGGCGCGTCATCGGCACCCTGTCGAAGGGGTACCGGCAGCGGGTCGGCCTCGCGGCGGCGATCCTCCACCGGCCGGAGGTGCTGGTGCTCGACGAGCCGACGGTCGGTCTCGATCCGAAGCAGATCATCGCCATCCGCGAGCTGATCCGCGAGCTCGGCAGCCGGCGGACGCTGCTGCTGTCGACCCACATCCTGCCGGAGGTCGAGCTGCTGTGCGACAGGGTGGTGATCCTCGATCGCGGCCGTATCGTCGCCGAGGGG
>JBPEXA010000145.1:0-2055 GCA_052032135.1 Thermoanaerobaculia bacterium
AGCAGCCGGGTGGCGTCGCCTCGGCGGAGACGTCGACGAACAGGTTGCTGAAGGCGATGCGCGGGCCGAAGGGGACCAGCAGGACCAGCGACAGCAGCAGGGCGACCGGCAGGGCGAGGGCGATGCCGAGGTAGAGGAGCACGGTCGACACCACGGGGACGAACCAGAGCAGGAGGAGCACCCCCGGCAGGAGGGTGGCGCTCTTGCCGGCGGCGGCCCAGGTCGGCGCGTCGATTCGGGCGGCGAGGGCCCAGGCGACGGCGCCGATGACGGCGACGCCGACCAGCGCCCGCGGCACCCAGCGCACCCGCTCGAGACGACGCTGTCGCCGCTGGTCGAAACGTTCGGCGAGGCTGCCGAGGGCGGCGAAGATGCGGGCGACGATCGCCGCCGCGAACTGACCGGAGAGCAGCAGCGCGGATGCCTCGTCACCGCTGATGCGCGCCAGCTTCAGTCGCGTTTCGAGACCGTCCTCTCCCAGCGTGAGCCGCGCGATCATGTCGTGGCACCGCTGCCGCCACCAGGTGAGCGCCATCATGGCGAGGACGAGCGGAACGATCAGCAGCCCGGCGGCGAGCGCCGAGCCGTCGGCCCACCACAGGGCGACGAGCATCAGCGGCAGCGGGATGAGGATGGCGAAGTAGTCGGCCTTGCGGCCGAGAGCGCGGCGCCGGACGGCGAGAAACGGCGTCGCCAGGCAGACGACCGAGCCGAGTCGGGGCCGGATCGGTTCCGCCATCCGGCGGCCCGCCGCGGCGATCGCCGACGCGTCCGGCGGAGGGCCGGGCCGCGACTCCACGTCGGCGGCGAACCGCCGATCGTTCAGGGCATAGAGCGCGAGGTTGCCGCCGTGGCTGTGGGCGACGACGTGCAGCGAGGCATAGGGATGCTGGTGCGCCAGCAGCGTGAGCAGCGCGCGGAGCTCGTTCGCCCCTCGCCGCCGGGCGCGCAGGCTGTTGCCGCCCGACCAGTCGAACGCCTGCAGCAGCAGACCGTCGCCGAACGCCGCCGCCAGGCGGCGGGAGAGGAGCGAGTCGGCTCGGGTCCAGCGAGCATCGCGGGCGAAGGTGCCGTGCACCAGCACGACCACCCGCTCGATACGACCGGCGCCGGGGTGGAGGGTGCGCACCGCGCACGGCCTCCGCTCGATGGCGAAGGTCCTCAGCAGAGCGACGCCGAGCGCGACGGCCAGCATCGCGAGCGCGGTGACCACGAAGCTCCTCCTCCCACCTGGGGTGCGAGGCGAGCTTACCGCTCCGGCGCCGGTGCCGGGCGATCGACCGGGTGCGCCCTAGCTGCCGCTCTCGACCAGCGAGCCGGCCGGGTAGGTGATGAAGAAGCCGTCCGCCCAGACGATGTCGCGATCGTAGTCGGTGGCGATGAACGGACCGATGATGTAGGTGTCGCCCGACATCGACTGGTCCCGCGCGCCGCTGCGGATCCCGAGCACCGGATAGCCCTGCAGATCGGGGTCGAGGCGGTACTCGTAGTTGCCGCCCCAGCCGTCGTTGTCCGGCACCTGCTGGATGTAGAAGAAGCTGGTGCTCGGGAAGAGCGTGTTCTGGAGGTCGGACGCCTCGATGACGGCGCCGAAGTTGAAGTCGAAGGTCTGCTGGCCGGCGGCCGCGGCGCCCACCTGATCGGTGAGCCAGGCGAACCAGGCGCCTCCCACTTCTCGCATGTCGGCTACCGTCCTCTTCTGCTTGGCCTTTTGCAGCGAGTCGAGTAGCGCCGGGATCAAGATGGCGGCGATGACCCCGATGATGGCGACGACCACCAGGAGCTCGATCAGACTGAAGCCCCGGGTGCTGCGGCGTCCCTGGTGAAGTCGAATCATGTTGCGCTCCGTTTCACGGTTGTGCCTGCATTACCGGAAGCGCCTGCAGCGAGCGTGCCACCCTCTAAACGATTGAGCCAATGGAAGTTAATCGGTGGATTGTAGCGGAGCGACGACGCGAAATGCCAGCCGTGGTGACACAGAAAGTCGTGAACTGCGCCACAGGTGAGACACGTTGCACAGCCCTCCGGATGGCTGGCGGGCGCGCTCGGCCGGCG
>JBPEXA010000146.1:0-4853 GCA_052032135.1 Thermoanaerobaculia bacterium
GTCCGCAACGAGAAGCGGATGCTGCAGGAGGCGGTCGACGCGCTGTTCGACAACGGTCGCCGCGGCCGCGTCCTCAAGGGCTCCAACAACCGGCCGCTGAAGTCGCTCTCCGACACCCTCAAAGGCAAGCAGGGCCGCTTCCGCCAGAACCTCCTCGGTAAGCGCGTTGACTACTCCGGCCGCTCGGTCATCGTCGTCGGCCCGGAGCTCAAGCTCCACCAGTGCGGTCTGCCCAAGAAGATGGCGCTCGAGCTGTTCAAGCCCTTCATCTACAACCGGCTCGAGGAAAAGGAGCTGGTGGGCACGATCAAGGCGGCCAAGGAGATGGTCGAGCGCGAGGAGGAGGCGGTGTGGGACGCGCTGGAGGAGGTCATCCGCGACCATCCGGTGCTCTTGAACCGCGCCCCCACCCTCCACCGTCTCGGCATCCAGGCCTTCGAGCCGGTGCTCATCGAGGGCAAGGCGATCAAGATCCACCCGCTGGTCTGCGCCGCCTTCAACGCCGACTTCGACGGCGATCAGATGGCGGTTCACGTGCCGTTGTCGCCGAAGGCGCAGATCGAGAGCCACGTGCTGATGCTGTCGAGCCGCAACATCCTCAGCCCCGCCCACGGGCGGCCGCTGGCGGTGCCGAGCCAGGACATGGTGCTCGGCGGCTACTACCTGACGATGGCCAAGAAGGGGGCGAAGGGCGAAGGGCGCGTCTTCCCCGACTTCGAGTCGGTGATGCTGGCGCTCGAGGCGGGGGTCGTCGAGACCCAGACCGAGGTGCGGGTCCGCTACACCGGTGAGTTCGTCAACCTCGAGACGCAGTACAACGACCAGGACCTGCTCCACGCCGACATCGAGCAGCTCGACGGCCAGATCATCCACACCACGGTCGGCCGCGTGCTCTTCAACCAGAGCCTCCCCGAGGAGATCCCGTTCATCAACGGGCTGCTCAAGAAGCGCGGCCTGCAGGAGCTGGTCGCCTACAGCTACCGGCAGCTCGGCAACGTGCAGACGGTGGCGATGCTCGACGACCTGAAGCGGATGACGTTCCTCTACGCCACCCGCGCCGGCGTCTCGTTCGGCATGGACGACATGCTGATCCCGAGCACCAAGCAGTCGATCCTCGAGAAGGCGGGCAAGGAAGTGCTCGCCATCGAGGCGCAGCGCACGCAGGGCGTGATCACCGCCGGCGAGCGCCACAACAAGATCATCGACATCTGGCACCGGGTGACCGAGAACGTCTCCGAGGAGATGTTCCGCGAGATGCAGCAGCTCGAGGACGACACCGGGCAGTTCAACCCGATCCGCCTGATGGCCGACTCCGGCGCCCGCGGCTCGCGCGAGCAGGTCCGCCAGCTCGCCGGCATGCGCGGCCTGATGTCGAAGCCGTCGGGCGAGATCATCGAGACCCCGATCACCGCCAACTTCCGCGAGGGGCTCTCGGTGATCCAGTACTTCATCTCGACCCACGGCGCGCGCAAGGGGCTGGCCGACACGGCGCTCAAGACCGCCGACTCCGGCTACCTGACCCGCCGCCTGGTCGACGTCGCGCAGGACGTGATCGTCACCGCCGAGGACTGCGGCACCATCGACGGCATCGTCGTCACCGCCATCATGGAGGGGGGCGACATCCTCGAGCCGCTGCGCGACCGCATCGTCGGTCGCGTCTCGCAGGAGACGATCCACGACCCGGCGACCGGTGAGGTGCTGGTCGAGACCGGTGGCGTGATCACCGAGGCGATCGCGAGCGCCATCCAGGGCGCCGGGATCGAGCGGGTGAAGATCCGCTCGGTGCTCACCTGCGAGACCCGCCGCGGCGTCTGCATCAAGTGCTACGGCCGCAACCTGGCGACCGGTCGCACGGTCAATCTCGGCGAGGCGGTCGGCGTCATCGCGGCGCAGTCGATCGGCGAGCCGGGCACCCAGCTGACGATGCGGACCTTCCACTACGGCGGGACCGCGAGCCGCGTCTCCGAGCAGTCGAAGCACGCGGCCAAGAACCCCGGGACGATCAAGTTCCTCAACGTGGTCACCGTCGAGAGCAAGGACGGCGACCTGGTGGCGATCAACCGCAACGGCAAGCTGGTCATCGTCGACTCGGTCGGTCGCGAGCTGGAGCGCTACGCGCTGACCTACGGCTCTCACCTGCTGGTCCGCGAGGAGCAGCAGGTCGAGCCGGGACAGGACCTGGTGGAGTGGGATCCGTTCACCTCCGCGGTGCTGACCGAGATCGGCGGCAAGGTGACGCTGCACGACATCGTCGACGGCGAGAACGTGCGCGAGGAGACCGACAAGGTGACCGGCCTGTCGCAGCGGATCATCGTCGAGGCGCCGCAGAGCGAGAAGCGGGCGCCGGCGATCGTCGTGCGCGGCAAGGGGAGCGCCGAGCGGCGCTACCTGCTGCCGACCGGCTCGCACCTCATCGTGCAGGACGGCGCGACGGTCTATCCGGGCGACACCCTGGTCAAGATCCCGCGCGAGACGACCAAGACCCAGGACATCACCGGCGGCCTGCCGCGGGTCCAGGAGCTGTTCGAGGCCCGGGTGCCCAAGGAGCCGGCGATCATCTCCGAGATCGAGGGGACGATCCAGCTCGGCGACATCGTCAAGGGGATGCGCAAGGTGATCGTCGAGAGCGACAGCGGCGAGGTGGCGGAGTACCTGGTCCCCCGCTCGGTGCACATCAACGTGCAGGAAGGGGAGCGGGTGGAGGCCGGCGATCCGCTGATCGACGGGCCGATCAACCCGCACGACATCCTGCAGGTGCTCGGCGAGAAGGAGCTCCAGCGCTACCTGGTCGACAAGATCCAGGAGGTCTACCGCTCCCAGAGCGTGACCATCAACGACAAGCACTGCGAGGTCATCGTGCGCCAGATGATGCGCTCGGTGAAGATCGAGGCGGTCGGCGACACCGACTTCCTGATCGACGAGCAGGTCGATCGCTGGCGCTTCCAGGAAGAGAACGAGCGGGTGATCGCCGCCGGCGGCGAGCCGGCGATCGGTCGGCCGATGCTGCAGGGGATCACCAAGGCGTCGCTGTCGACCGACAGCTTCATCTCCGCTGCCAGCTTCCAGGAGACGACGCGCGTGCTGACCGAGGCGGCGATCTCGGGCAAGGTCGACTACCTGCGCGGGCTCAAGGAGAACGTCATCGTCGGCCGCCTGATCCCCGCCGGCACCGGGCTCGAGCACTACCACGACTTCCACATGGAAGAGGACATCCCCGAACCGGAGACGGCGCTCGACGAAGGCGAGCTGCTCTTCGACTTCGGCGAGGGCCTGGGCGCGATTCCGACCGGCCTGATCGGCGGCGGCAGCTGATCGGGGCACGATCGAGCGGATGAAGGTCCGGCGGCTGTCGCTCGCGGCGCTGGTGCTCGCTCTCGCCTGCGGCGGGGGCGAGCGCTCCCGTCGCCCCAACATCCTGCTGGTCACCTTCGACACCACCCGCGCCGACCACATCGGCGCCTACGGCAACGAGCGGGTCGAGACGCCCCACGTCGACCGCCTGGCGGCCGAGGGGGTGCTGTTCACCAACGCCCACTCGACGATCCCCCTCACGCTGCCGTCCCACACCACGATCCTCACCGGCCTCTACACCACCGGGCACGGCATCCGCGACAACGGCCTCTTCGTGCTCGGCGACGACATCGTCACCCTGCCGGAGATGCTGCGTGAGCACGGCTACGCGACGGCGGCGGCGGTGAGCGGCTTCCCGCTGGTGGAGCGGTTCAACCTCGACCAGGGGTTCGATCTCTACGACGACGAGCTGCGGCGCAAGGACGAGGACTTCCTCGGCCGGCGGCCGCGCCAGCCGAGCCTCTTCTTCGAGGAGCGGCGGGCGGGGCGGACCAACGAAGCGATCCTCGGTTGGCTCGAGGAGCACCGCGACCGTCCGTTCTTCGCCTGGGTCCACTACTACGACCCCCACCGCCCGTGGGATCCGCCGCCGCCCTACGACGAGCTCTACGCCGACGATCCCTACCTCGCCGAGATCGCCTACACCGACGAGTCGCTCGGCCAGCTGCTGTCGAAGCTCGAAGAGTGGGGGATCGACGACGACACCCTGGTGATCATGACCTCCGATCACGGCGAGGGGCTCGGTGAGCACAACGAGTCGACGCACTCGCTGCTGAACTACCAGACGACGCAACGGGTGCCGATGATCATCCGGCCTCCCGGCGGCATGGAGCCGAAGCGGGTCGACGACCTCGTCGCCGGCGTCGACATCACTCCCACGGTGCTCGACCTTCTGGGGATCGACATCCCCGACACCATCCAGGGCCACAGCCTGGCGGGCTACCTCGGCGACGGCCCCGGGGTTCCCGCCAACCGGCAGTTCTACGCCGAGACGCTGTCCCCCCGCCTGTCGCACGGTTGGGGGGAGCTGCGGACCCTCTACCAGGGGGATCACAAGTACATCCACGGCGCGCGCCCCGAGCTCTACGACCTGACGGCCGATCCCGACGAGCTCGACAACCTGGTCGAGCGCGAAGCGGAGCTCGCGGCGACGATGCGCCAGGCGCTCGAGCGCTTCATCAACGACAACGCGATGGCATCGTCGTCGTCGAGCCAGCCGATCGACGAGGAGACGCGCGCCCAGCTGCTGGCGCTCGGCTACCTGAGCGGCGGCGCCGACAGCGGCCCGATCGTCGAGGAGCTGCGCGAGGACGGCGTGCCGCCGCAGGATCGCGTCATCGACATCAACCTGTCGAGCGAAGCGCGCTCGCTGATCACCTCGGGACGGGCGACCGCCGCCCGCCAGGTCGCTCTCGAGCTGCTCGAGCGCGACCCGGACAACGCCTTCTACCGCGAGCTGCTCGCCCAGGCCGATCTGCTCTCCGGCCGCGTCGAGGAGGCGG
>JBPEXA010000147.1:0-1939 GCA_052032135.1 Thermoanaerobaculia bacterium
GCACAGATGGCCTCGCTGCCGCGCAACGCGCCGACCACCTTCTACGACCTGGTGATCCAGGTGGCGATCATCCGCCCGGGGCCGATCGTCGGCGGCATGGTCAACCCGTACTTCGAGCGGCGGCAGGGACGCCAGCCGGTGACCTACCCCCACCCCTGCCTCGAGCCGATCCTGAAGCGGACCCTCGGCGTCGTCCTCTTCCAGGAGCAGATCATCCGCATCGCCATGGACGCCGCCGGCTTCACCGGCGGGCAGGCCGAGGAGCTGCGGCGGGCGATGGGCTTCAAGCGCTCGTCCGAGCGGATGGCGGAGCTCGAGCAGGCGCTGCGGCGCGGCATGAGCGAGCGCGGCATCACCGGCGGCACTCAGGAGCAGATCGTCGAGGCGATCACCTCGTTCGCCCTCTACGGCTTCCCGGAGTCCCACGCCGCCAGCTTCGCGCTGATCGCCTACGCCAGCGCCTACCTCAAGGCGCACCATCCGACCGCCTTCCTGATCGCCCTGCTCAACGCCTGGCCGATGGGCTTCTACCACCCCGCCACGCTGATCAAGGACGCGCAGCGCCACGGCGTCGAGGTGCGGCCGATCGACGTCAATCACTCCTCGTGGCAGTGCCAGTGGGAGGACCACGCTCCGACCGCTCGCTATCCGCAGCGCGGAGCGGCCCGCATCGGCCTGCGCTACGTCCGTGGGCTGCGCCAGGAGGGGGCGGAAGCGCTCCTGGATGCCCGCCGCGCAGGCGGGCGGTTCGACAGCGCGGAGGATCTCGCCACGCGGAGCGGGCTGCAGGATGAGGAGCTCGCCGCTCTCGCGGACGGCGGGGCGCTGGCGTCCATCGGGCTGAGCCGAAGGGCGGCACAGTGGCAAGTGGCGGCCGCCGCCCGACCGACCGGACCGCTGCTGCGAGACACGGTCCCGGGCGGGCGGGCCGATCCCCTATCGACCGATCACGGGCCGACCGATCACGGGTCGACCGATCACGGGCCGACCGGTCCGCTCCCCGAGATGACGCCGTTCGAGGAGACCCTCGCCGATTACCAGACCGCCGGCCTCACCACCGGCGATCACCCGATCCGCTACTTCCGCCCTCAGCTGCGCCGCAACGGGGTGCTCCCCGCCGCTCTCCTCGGAAGGGTGGCGGCGGGGAGCCGGATCCGCACCGCCGGCTCGGTGATCGTCCGTCAGCGACCGGGCACCGCCAAAGGAATGATGTTCATCACCCTCGAGGACGAGACCGGCATGTCCCAGGCCATCCTCACCCCCCAGCAGCTCCGGGACCACCGCACGACTCTCGTCGGCTCTGCCGGTCTCGTCGTCGAGGGCATTCTCGAACACCGCGACGGCAGCTACTCGATCAAGGCGGAGAAGTTCTGGCCGCTCGCCCGGCTCGCCGCGGCTCCGAGCCACGACTTCCGCTGATCGACCCCTCCGCCCGTTTCTCCTCGCCGACGATCGCCACCGGCGCCAGCGCCCGATCGCCGGGCGGGCCGACCGCCAGGAACAGCTGCGGCCGGTTGTCACCGGCTCGCAACGCCGGCTCGCCGACGACGATCGAGAACACCCCCTCCTCTCGCCGTTGCCGGAGCTCGGTCGCCGCCAGAACGTGCCCGTCGATCGCCATCACCAGCGGCGTCCCCGCGACGGGAGGCGCCTCGCAGACGACCGCCCCCGACCACAGCGCCGGAGCGAAGCGGTCGGCGGGGTCGTGCCGGCGCAGCTCCGCGAGCTGGTCGAGGGTCGCCTCGCACCCCGAGGCGGGCGCCGACCGCAGCCCGGCCAGCGGCCGACCGATCCACTCGTCGAGCACCCCCCCACCCCACCGCTCGCCGCCGCGCCGCGGGTCGAAGAGCCGCCGCTTGCGCTCCAGCGTCGCCCGGTCGGGGCGAAACGTGCCGGGGAGCTCGGCGCAGCCCGAGCCGCGGTCGCACAGCGTCTTGAG
>JBPEXA010000148.1:0-6829 GCA_052032135.1 Thermoanaerobaculia bacterium
GGAAGTGGCCGCCGGCGGCCAGCTGATCGAGCGCGCCGTTGCCGCCGCGCAGCGGGATCAGCGACACCTGGCGCGCTCCGGCGCCCACCGCGTGCTCGACGGTGCGCCGCACCCAGTGGGCGTCCTCCTCGACGGGGACCCAGGGCGCGCCGATCAGGACGAATGCCCGCACGGCGATGCCGTCACCGAGCAGCCGGTCGGCGGCACGGTCGAAGTCGTCGACGGTCATCGCCTTGTTGAGCCGGCGTGACGCCTCGGGGTGCACGGTCTCGAGGCCGAGCGCGACCTCGAGCTCCCCGTCGAGGCGGTCGGCGAAGGCCCGGCAGCGACCGTCGACCAGCCTGGGGTGGCATTCGACGACCACCCGCTCGAAGCGGTCGACCGCCGCCGCGATCGCCGGCAGGTCGCCGACGGGGACCGCGCGCCGGTCGAAGAAGTTGCTGGCGTTGTAGAGCTTGACGTCGTCGAGGGGCGCATCGTCGCCGAGAGCGCGCTGCAGCTGAGCGGTGATCGCGCCGTCGGGCGTCGGGCCGTCGATGGTGTAGCGCCAGAGGTCGCAGAAGACGCAGGCGAAGGGGCACTCGGCACCGGCGAGGAAGATGGTGCGCACGCGGCGGGGCCCGTCGACCGTCCTCTCGACGTCGTCGACGACGCCGTGCGGCCGCCACGGGTCGACGATCGGACGCGGCGGCCGCGCCGCCCGCACGGCGGCGTCGTCCCAGCCCGTCGTCGTCCCCGGGGCCGGTCGAGCCGCGGGCCGCTCCGGCGCCGGCATGCGACCGTTTCAGCCCGCCCCGTAGAGCGTGCCGAAGTGGGCGCGGTACGCCGCCTCGCCGCCACCGAAGAGCGCCGCGAAGGCACCCTCCGGGACCGCACCCTCCTGAAACCGTCGCTTCTCGAACACCGGGATGCGGCGACCGAACACCGCTTCGACGCCGCGCTGCAGGACCTCGCCCTTGAGACGGTAGAGGGCGTCGACGGAGCCGGCGGTCAACTCGTCGAACGGGATCGCCTCGGCGGCGGTCACCACCGCCGGCTGGGTGAACGGGCTGAAGCCGATGAAATCGAACTGCCGCAACGGGGCGAAGGTGCGCACGCAGCCGCGCGAGTAGCCGCCGCTGTAGGTCAACGAGTGCTTGATCGAATCGACCCCCCACCCTTCCTGGTAGAGCATCGAGTTGCCCACCACGCTGCGGATCGTCAGCTCGGGGTTCTCTTCGATCGGGTAGTCCTTGAGGTTCTCGTCGCCGCCGTCGCCGTCGACCAGCAGCCGCCAGTCGGGATATCGCTCCCGCAGCGCCCGCAACAGCGCGAGCTGCACGGTGGCGCATTCGACGTCGCGCGCCTTGTAGTCCTCGATCCGCCGGACGGCGTCGAGCGGATCGAGCTCCGCGGCGTCGATCGCGATCTCCTCGCCGAGGAACTCGAGGTCGAGACGTCGCAGGAACGATCGCGCCTGCTCGACGTCGCTGCCGGCGCCGTCGACCGCCAGGGTGAACGCCTTCAGCCGGGCGGGACTCTGGCCGAGGCGCAGCAGGGTGTCGTGCAGCGCGACCAGCACGGCTCCGCTGTCGGCGCCGCCGGAGAAGAGCACGCCGATCGGCTCGTCGGCCGGCTGCGCGCGCAGCCAGTCGGCGACGACCGAGGCGAGCGCTTCGACGTAGTGGCGACCGATGACGTCGAGATCGGCCGGCAGGGTCGCCATCGGCGGATCGAGAAAGCGGGTGTAGGTCGGATTGGGATCGGGGCAGCCGAGGAGGCGGAGCCGCGTGATGTGGTGGGCGGGCGCCATCCTGGTGTACTCCGGCCGGAACTGCTCGTCGTATTCGTGCGCCTCCAGCCAGCCGGCGATCGCGTCGATGCGATCGGCGACCAGCAGCAGCGGTCCCGACGCCTGCTTGGCGAGGAAGTAGCGCAGCGGACGGTCGAGGCTGCGGGCGAGCAGGACCGTTTCGCCGTCGCGCGCGACCTCCGCGAAGCTGCCGCCGACGGCGCGCAGGGCGTCGAGATCGCCGTCGAGCATGGCGCGGCGGACCGCCTCGGCGTCGGCGCCGAGCGGCGCGGACGCGTCGCGGTCGAGCAGGTTGACGAGGTCTTCGATCGGTCGCTGCATGGATCTCCTCCGGACGGCCGTCATGGGTCGCGAAAGGCTAGCAGAGTCGCGGGGTCACTCGATCGGCGCCAGCGGCGACTGGCGTCGCCACAGGCGCCGTTTGGGGGGACGCGACTTGCGGCGGAAGACGAACGACTCCGCACCGTCGCGCTGCCGCGCCAGCCGCAGACCGCTGCGGACGTCCACCCACTCGTCGACCAGCGACGAAGGGCGGCTCGGCCGGTGCGGGCCGCGAGTCGGCGCAGCACCCCGCACGAAGGCGTCCCAGATCGGCCGCGCCGCCTCGGCACCCGAGAAGCCGAGCGGACGATCGTCGTCGAGGCCGACCCACACCGCGGCGACCACCCGACCGGCGCCGCCGGCGTACCAGGCGTCCCGCTCGGCGGAGGAGGTGCCGGTCTTGCCGAAGCCGCCGCCACCGAGCTCCGGCCGCTCGAGCAGCTCCCACACCGTGTAGGTCGCCGCCGCCGAGGCGACGTGGCGGCGGCCGCCGCTGCGGCGCAACAGCGGCCGGCCGCTCGCTCTCCGGGCGCTGCGCAGCGGACGGGCCCGCCGCAGGTCACCGCCGTTGAGGAAGACGGTGTAGGCGGTGGCGAGCTCGAGGGGCGTCGTCTCGACCGCGCCGAGCACGAAGGCGGGTTGCACGTCGGCCGGGAGGGTGAGGCCGGCGCGCCGCATGCGGGAGGCGACGGCGTCGAAGCCGCAGTGGCGCGCGATGCGGACGATGGGGACGTTCATCGACTGCGCCAACGCGTCGCGGACCGTGACGGTGCCGCGGAACGTGCGATCGCTGTTCTGAGGCGCCCACGCTCCGCTCGGGAGCTCGAGGGTCAGCGGCTGGTCGACGACCCGTCGCGAGCCGAAGAGCGCCGGATGGCGACCACACGACTCGAGCGCCTCGAGGGCGACGAACGGCTTCACCGTCGATCCTGGCTGTCGCCGGCCGCGCCGCGCGCGATCGAATCCGGGGGCCGCGGCCGGATCGCCACCGACGTAGGCGAGGACGTCGCCGCTGGTGGCGTCGATCGCCACCAGCGCCGCCGACAGCGATCGGCTCGCCAGCGCCGGTCGCCGCCGCCTCAGATCGTCGAGCCCGCCGCGCACCGCCGACTCGGCGGCCCGCTGCAGCTCGGCGTCGAGCGTCGCTTCGATCGACAACCCCCGATCGTCCCCGAGCTCGGCGGCGAGCCACTGCAGGTAGTGGGGGGCGAGCGCCGTCCGCGGCGTGCGGCGTCGGGTCGGCGGCAGCGACCGTCGCGCCGCCGCAGCCGCCTCCGGCGCGATCCATTCGAGCTCTTCGAGCCGGTCGAGGACACGTCGATAGCGGCTGGGCAGTCGGTCACCGTCGGCCAACGGGGACATCCGGTTCGGCGCCTGCACCATCGCCGCCAGCACAGCACCCTGCCGCAGGTCGAGCTCGGATGCCGAGGTCGAGTAGAAGGCACCGGCGGCCGCCTCGATGCCGTAGATCTGGATTCCGTCGAGATGGCCGAAGTAGACCGAGTTCAAGTACGCCTCGAGGATCTCCTCCTTGCTGTGCTCGGCCTCGAGCGCGAGTGCGCGGGCCGCCTCGGACGCCTTGCGGCCGAGGCTGCGCTTGGGGCTCAGATCTCGCAGCTTGATCAGCTGCTGGGTGATCGTGCTGCCGCCCTGAACGACCGATCCCGACTTGAGGTTGGCGAGCAGCGCGCGGGCGACGGCGCGACCGTCGACGCCGCGATGGTCGAAGAAGCGGTTGTCCTCGATCGCCAGCACCGCCCTCCACACCGGCTCGGGGATGTCGTCGAACGGCACCCAGGGGGCGATCGAGCGGCGCTCGCGCAGGCTCTCGGCGAGCAGCACGGGCTCGAGCTCGATGGCGTCGCGGCGCCGGGTCGACGCCGGAGCGTCGGCGTCCCGGCGGTAGCCGACGACGGTGCCGTCGGGGCGTTCGAGGGCGAGGCCGAGGAGTCGTGCCGGTCGTCCCGGCGTCGCCCGGCGGTAGATCCAGAAGTTGTCGAAGCCCCAGAAGTACTCGCCCGGCCGTCCCGGGCGCTCGCGCACCCGTCGATACCCCTGCCGGTCGAGACGGTCGGCGAGTCGGAGCTCCTCGACGGTGGCACCGAGGGCGGGGACGAACGGTGCCGCCCACACCTTCACCTGGTTGCGACCGATCGAGTCGCGCAGCGAGGCGGCCTCGAGCGATGCCACCCCGGCGAGGAAGAGCAGCGCGAGTGCCGGGAGCGTCCTCGACGCCCACGCTCCGCGCGCCGCTGCCGACGTCGCCTCGCGGCCGCCAGGGGCCGTGCGATCAGCACCGCCGACGGCGTCTGGCGTCGACGAGGAGTACCGATGCCGGCCACCCTTCCGACCGCGACCCTGATCCGCGAGCTGACCGCCGCGGAGCGCCCGCGCGAACGGCTGCTCCACCACGGGGCGCACACCCTCAGCGACGGTGAGCTGGTCGCCATTCTGCTGCGCACCGGTCGCAGCGGCCGATCGGCCGTCGACCTCGCCCGAGAGCTGCTGGTCGACGCCGGCGGCCTGACCGGGCTCGTCGGGGCGGCGCCCGAGAACCTGCGCCGCCGGGGCCTCGGACCGGCCAAGGCGGCGGCGGTGCTGGCGGCGGTGGAGGTCGGTCGCCGTCTCGCCCGCTCCCGCCTGCCGGCGCGCCGACCGCTCGACCGGCCGGCGCTGGTCGCCGAGTACCTGGCGCTGCGCTACACGCGGTCGGACCAGGAGGTGATGGGAGTGCTCTACCTCGACACCCGGCAGCGGCTGATGGGAGAGAGCGAGATCTACCGCGGCACGCTCAACCGCGCCGCCGCCGAGCCACGCTCGCTCCTCAAGGGAGGGCTGCTGCGCGATGCCGCCGGCATCGTGCTGTTCCACACCCATCCGAGCGGCGATCCGACGCCGAGCGCCGAGGACCTCGCCTTCACCCGTCGGGTGGCGGAGGCGGGCGACATCGTCGGCGTGCGGCTGGTCGATCACTTGATCCTCGGAGATGCAGGTCGCTGGGTCTCTCTGCGGCAACGTGGCGCGTGGTAGCGTTTCGCGCCGACTCGGCGGCCGTCGCCGCCCGGTCGAGCTCGACGATGCGCGCCCTCTACGTCACCACGCCGATCTACTACGTCAATGCGACCCCGCACATCGGGCACTCGTATACCACGGTCGTCTGCGACGTCCTCGCCCGCTACCGCCGGCAGCGCGGCGCCGCGGTCCACTTCCTGACCGGGACCGACGAGCACGGCCAGAAGATCGAGCGCGCGGCGGCCGAGCGGGGGATCGCCCCGATCGAGCTCGCCGACCGGGTGGTCGAGGAGTTCCGGGAGCTGTGGCGACGGCTCGACGTCGAGGCGGACGACTTCATCCGCACCACCGAGGCACGGCACCGCCGCGGCGTCGAGGAGATGATCCGCCGCATCGACGCCGCCGGCGATCTCTATGTCGGGCGGCACGACGGCTGGTACTGCACCGCCTGTGAGCTCTTCTACACCGACAAGGAGCTCGACGAGGGCAACCGGTGCCCGGTGCACCGCTCGGAGGCGGAGTGGCGGTCGGAGGAGAACGTCTTCTTCCGCCTCTCCAGGTACCAGCAGCCGCTGCTCGATTGGCTCGCCGCTCATCCCGACGCGATCCGTCCGGAAAGCCGCTTCAACGAGGTCCGGAGCTTCATCGAGGGAGGGTTGCGGGATCTCAGCGTCAGCCGGGCGGGGCTCGACTGGGGCATTCCCTTCCCCCAACACGACGGGCAGGCGGTTTATGTCTGGCTCGACGCGTTGACCAACTACGTCAGCGCGCTCGGCTTCGGCTCCGGAGAGGACGCCCTGTGGGAGCGCTTCTGGACCGGCGACGACACCGACGTCGTCCACGTCGTCGGCAAGGACATCCTCCGCTTCCACGCGGTCTACTGGCCCGCCTTCCTGCTGTCGGCCGGCCTGCCGCTGCCGACGACGGTGTGGGTGCACGGCTGGTGGCTCAAGGACGAGCACAAGGTGTCGAAATCGGTCGGCAACGTGGTGCGGCTCGACGAGCTGATCGAGCGCTTCGGCCCCGATCCGGTGCGCTACTTCCTGCTCCGCGACATGGTGTTCGGCCAGGACGCCTCGTTCTCCGACGAAGCGTTCGTCGACCGCTACAACAGCGAGCTCGCCAACGGCATCGGCAACACCGCCAGTCGGCTGGTCACGCTCTCGCGTCGCGCCTTCGACGGACGGACGCCGCCCGAGCCGTGCGACGGCAACCCGCTGATCGAGGCGTCGACCGAGGCGATCGCCGCCTTCACGGCGGCGATGGAGCCGTTGCAGTTCGATCGCGCGCTGAGAGCGGTCGCCGGGCTGGTCGGCGAGGTCAACCAGTACCTGGTCGAGCGCGAGCCGTGGACGATGATGGGCGACGCGGAGCGCGAGGCCTCGCTGTCGCGAGTGTTGTGGAACGGGCTGGAGGCGCTGCGGATCGTCGCCGCCTGCCTGCGACCGGTGATGCCGTCGACCAGCGATCGGCTGCTGACCGCCATCGGCGCCGGCACCGCCGACGATCGGCTCGCGCTGGAGTGGGGCCATCTACCCACCGGGTCCGAGCTGCCGGCGACCGATCCTCTCTTCCCCCGCATCGACAAGGCGGCGTTCCTGCGCGAACCGCCGGCAGCGAGTGCCGACGGCGCATCATCCGACACCCCAGAGGAGCAAGATCCGATGATCACCATCGACCAGTTCTTCGAGACCGAGCTGCGGG
>JBPEXA010000149.1:0-6263 GCA_052032135.1 Thermoanaerobaculia bacterium
CCCGCGCAACCGCTGGTAGGCGCGGGCGTAGGTCTCGAACGCCTCGGCGAAGCGCCATTCGGTCAGCTGCTGGTCCGCCTGGACCGCGAGCTCCTCGATCACGGTGACGTCGACCACCCCCCCTTCGATCGCCCGCTGGATCTCGCTCCAGACCAGCGCCTGGACCCGCTCGATCAGCCCGCCGGCGCTCGCCGGCAGGAAGAGGGTGGGGATCAGCCGCCCGTCGAGCAGGCTGCGGTCGAGCACCAGCTCGAGCGGCAGGCTCTCGGTCTGCTCGGCGAGGATCTTCTCGAGCAGCTCGAACATGGTGTCCTGGTCGGTCTGGCTGGGGTCCGCGGGCACGCCGACCTTGTCGAGCTCGGTCTGCACGCTCGACTCGAGCGCCAGCACCTCGTCGAACGCCGCCGCCTTCACCAGCTGGCTCGACACCGTGGTGATCGTCGGATCGGGATCCTCCGGATCGCCGACCCGCTCGACGATGATGTCGAGGCCCTCGTTGATCGACGCCAGCAGGTCGTTGAGCGTGTCGATCCGGGCGTCGAGCTGGGTGTGATCGATATCGTTCGCCCCTTTGAGGCGGTTGCGCAGCGCGTCGTGGCTGTACATCGCCGTCCCCCACAGGCTGTTCCTGGACGACAGCACCGTGGCGTCGGTGTGGGCGTTGATGTCGGTGATCGTCTTCTCGACGAACGGCAGCTTGATGATCGCCGAGCTGACGCCGATCGCCGACAGGTCGTTCCCCGAGATCGGCAGATTGCCGTCGCCGGCGTAGGTGAGGGTGAACATCGCCTCGGTGCTCGGCCCGCAGAAGTTGTCCTCCGCCTCGTTGCCGCACTCGACGCCGTCGCAGACCGCCTGGGCGATCTCGACCGCGATGGCGGTGATGAACTTGAACGGGTTGGGGAGCGGCACGCCGACCCCGAAGATGGTGATCTCGATGTCGTCGAACATCGCGAAATCGAGCTGTTCGAGGACGAAGAGGACGATCGTGCAGGCGGGCGCCGCGCAGGTGAGTCGCACGTCGTTCTTGCACGAGTCGACGAACCAGTGCTCGACCGACGGCACGTCGATCGACTCGGTCATCCCCTCGTCGAGCGCTTCGACGAAGCCGAGGTCGAAGTGAGCGCCCTGGTGGGTCGTCGACAGCGCTTCGAGCAGCGTCAGCCGGGAGTCGCGCGCGACGACCGAAACCGAGACGATCGCCGCGTCGGGGAGCCGGTCGACGCCGATCTTGGCGCGCGCGAAGCGATCCCTGAGAATCGCCATGTGGTTCTGCAGCTCGGCCGCCTTGCGCGTCGCGCCGCGGGAGCGCAGCTCGGTGTCGGCCCGCTCGATCATCTGGTCGAGCATCGACTCGATGACGTCGACGAACGCGTCGGCGTGGGCCCGCGCCTCGGCGACCTCGGCCGCCGTCGGCTCGGTCATCCGTCGGGCCCGGGCCGTCGCCTCGTCGAAGCTGACCCCCGCCGCGTCGCCGGCCGCCGCCTGGCCGGCGGCCGGTCGGGCGAGGCAGGGCAACAGAACGAGGGCGCCCAGGGCCGGTGCGATCAGCCTCCTCGCCGCCGGGATTCGCGCTGGTCGTCTACTCATCATCGTGCACCTCCGCGGCGGCCTTGGCCGTCGCCAGCCGCTCGCCGTAGTTGGCCAGGCCACCGTACTGCACCGCGGGCGCGCCGTCGATCCAGAGCTCCGCACCGCCGCTGCGGCTGCCGCGCTCGGGCGAAGCCCACCAGACGAGGTGCAGCGCGGGAGCGGCGTCGCGCGGCAGGGTCGCCTCGCGAACGTCCCAGCCCCCGTGCGAGTCCCGCAGCAGGACGCGGATCGCGAAGCCGCCGACGATGCGGTCGGCCTCCACCCTGAGGGCGGGACGACCGTCGGCGACGTACTCGACCAGCGGCTGACGGCGGTTGGCGGCATCCGCCAATCCCTGCTGGCTGAGCGACGTCCGCCACTCGATCGACTCGGAGCCGAAGGGGATCGTGGTCGACCAGGCGGAAGTGTCACCGGACTCGAAGCCGTCGGCGAAGACCAGCTCCCGGATCGCGTCGGTGTCGGACGCCTCGTTGTTGCCGGGATCGGGGTCGGTCGAGCCGGCCGGCTCCGTGACGGTGGCGGAATTGGTCACCTCGGTGCTCGTGGTGTCGGGGTCGACCGTGCCGTTGGCGACGTAGGTGACGAACGAGCCGACCGGAATCGTCACCACGTCGTCGATCGGCGCCGTGCTGTCGGCCGTCTCGTCGCACGTCGATCCCGGCTCCGGCGTGCAGCTCCACGTCACGGCGATCAGCTCGGCGGGGAAGATGTCGAGAACGCTCGCCTCGATGATGTTGCTGGGCCCGTCGTTGAAGACCCGGATGACGTAGCTGATCGGCGCTCCCGGCAGGGTGTAGCGCTCGTTGTCGGTCTTGGTGATCCGCAGGTCGCCGACCACGATGACGTCGGTGGTCTCGGTGTCGGCGTCGTTGCCGCCGACGTTGTCGATCGAGCTCGTCGTCACGCTCGCCGTGTTCGACAGCGGATCGAGCCAGGCGGGATCGACCATCACCTCGATCACGACGTCGCCGACGCCGACTTCGGTGAGGGTGCCGAGATCGCAGGTCACCGTCGGGTCGCCGCCGCAGGTTCCCTGACTCGGGGTAGCGGAGACGAGCGTCGTGCCGGTGGGGATGGTGTCGGTGATGGTGACATCGCGCGCGTACGACGGCCCGGCGTTGGCGACGTCGATGGTGTAGGTGAGCACGTCACCCGCGGCCACCGGATCCGGCGAGTCGCTCTTGGTCAGCGAGAGGTCCGCCTCGGCGATGACGGTGTTGACCTCCGAGGTCATGTTGTTGCCGGCGTTCGGGTCGGGCGTCACCGTGCTGCCGATGGTGACGTTGTTGACCTGTGGCCCCAGCACCTCGGGACCGGCCCGCACCTCGATCGTCACCACTCTGGAGTCGTTGGCGGCGAGGAAGGCGAAGCCGCACGAGACCGTCTCGTCGATCTCGTTGAGCGGGCTGACGGAGCAGTCGGGGCCGGCCGGAATGACCGACACGAAGTCGAGATCCATCGGCAGCACGTCGCTCAGCGTCAGCTCGATGGCGTCCGAAGGACCGTTGTTGATCATCGTCACCGCGTACGTGAGGATGTCGCCGGAGCCGGCGACGATGGTCTCCGGAGTGCCGACCTTGGTCACCGTCAGATCGGCCTGAGAGAGAACCGTCGTGGTCTCGGTGACGGTGTTGTTGCTGGGATTGACGTCCGTGGCGTTGGAGGTCACGGTCGCGGTGTTGTCGATGTCGACCGAGGGGAGGCCGCCGGCGGCGCCGGGCGGCACGATCACCTCGATGGTCACCACCGCCGAGGCGTTGGCGTCGATCTGATCGAGCTCGCAGTTGACGAACTGGCCGGCCGGCAGGCAGACCCCCTGCGTCGGGGTCGCACTGGAGAAGGCGACCTCGTCGGGCAGCTGGTCGGAGAGCTGGACGAAGCGGGCCGGGTCGGGCCCCAGGTTGGTCACCGTGACGGTGTAGGTCAGCACGCCGGGAGCTCCGGCGACGATCGGATCGGGGTCGTCCGACTTCGCCACCTCGAGATCGGCGAGCGCGGAGAAGCGGACCGCCTCCGGCACCGGGATCGGGAAGACGTCGCGGTAGTACTGAAGGCCGATCTCGCCGTCCTGGTCCTCGATGCCGATGGTGTGGTTGTGGCCGGCGGTCTCCGCCTGGAGGTAGTGGCTCTCCATCACGTTGGTGGTCTCGAACAGCTTCATCTGGAACGTCACTGGCGGCTCGTTCGGCTGATCGAAGTGGGTGATGTTCTTGAACTGGACGATGAAGACGCGGTCGGGCGCGGTGCCGATGGTGGCGTAGTGGATGCCGCCCGACGTGTCGGGGGTGGAGTTCTTGTACTCCCCGGGGTTGAGGTCGCCCCACCAGCCGGTCACCACGGCATCGGGAGTGCCGGTCTGCGGCATCGGCTTGCCGGCACAGCAGCCGACCGACTGGAAGTCGAGGAAGGTGAGGAAGCCGTTCGAGCTGATGAAGACTTCGGTGTAGTCGACGCCGTAGTAGTTGAAGGTGAAGCCGATCGGGATCGCCGGGCTCATCTCGTCGTCGGCGAGCTCGACCTCGATGCCGGGCCCCGGAGGGCTGGGGAGGGGAGGCGCGATGTCCTCGAGCATGTAGGTCGGTCCGTCGAACTCGGCGGTGTCGCGGTAGACGTAGCCGAAATCATCGGGACCACCGGTGTCGGCGATGGCGGGCATGCCGCCGATCAGCGCGCACACCAACACCGCCCGCAGGGCGATACGACCTCGAACGAACCGACGACCGACTCCGCGCATTGCCACGACCTCCCGACCCGCTGCTGCCTGGCCATATAGATGGATGATGATCCAATCTACCACACGCGCTTCGGCGCCCCGATCGATCGCGAGCCGAGGCTTCGGAAGGGATCGGGGGGGCGCAGATCCGGAGGTGTGTTGACAAAAAGCACGATCGTTCGTACGATTCTCAGGTGACCGATGGAAGTGTGATGGCGCCCGCGACCGGCTCCCCGCCACCGGCGACCGGCACCCCGCCACCGGCGACGGGTAAAGGGGCGGCGACTCGCGCCAAGGTCCTCGACCAGGCGTTCACCCTCGCCTCGCGCCTCGGCTTCGAAGGGTTGACCATCGGCCGGCTGGCGAAGGAGGCGGGACTCTCGAAGAGCGGCCTCTTCGGCCACTTCCGTTCCAAGGAGAATCTGCAGCTCGAGGTGCTCGAGACCGCCGTCGAGCGCTTCATGGCCGCCGTCATCCGGCCCGCTCTGTCGGCGCCCCGCGGCGAGCCCCGCCTGCGGGCGATGTTCGACAACTGGCTCACCTGGGCCCGCGGCCACGTCTACGACACCGCCGGCTGCCTGTTCATCGCCGCCGCCAACGAGCTCGACGATCGACGCGGCCCGCTGCGCGACCGCCTGGTGCACTACCAGAAGGAGTGGCTCGACGGGCTCGCCCATGCGGCGCGGATGGCGGTCGAAGAGGGCCACTTCCGCCGCGACCTCGACCCCCACCAGTTCGCTTACGAGTTCTACTCGATCATCCTCGCCTTCCACCACGCCAGCCGGCTGCTGCAGGACGCTCGCTCCGACCGCCGGGCAGCGCGGCAGTTCGAGCGCCTGCTCGCCGACAGTCGTCGCGACGGCGACGCAGCCTAGAGGAGGACCGCGCCATGACGCCCGTCCCCGACCGCACGGTCGACCTGGAAAAAAGCACGAGCGTTCGTTTCCCTCGAGCCGCCCGTCGGCTGATGAGCGCGGCGGGGAGTCTGGCGCCCCGTTGGACGGCCGCTCGCTTCGCCGACCGCTTCCTCACCCCGATGCGAGTGCCGACTCCGGAGCGCGAGCGGGAGTGGCTGGACGCCCTGGGAACCGTCGAGCGCCATCGGGTGCGCTGCGGAGCCTACGATCTCGCGGTCTCCTCCGCCGGTCTCGGCGGCCCGCAGGTGCTGCTCGTCCACGGCTGGTCGGGTCGCGGCAGCCAGCTCGGCGCCTTCATCGCGCCGCTGCTCGCCGCCGGCTTCGAGGTCAACTGGTTCGATCTGCCCGCCCACGGAGCGTCGAGCGGCGAGCGCTCCGGGCTGATTCATGCCGTGCACGCGGTGTCGGCGATGACCCGCTGGCTGGGGGGCGCCCACACGGTGATCGCCCATTCGATGGGGGCGGCGGCGACGACGCTGGCCGCCGCCGGCGTCGGCGTCGAAGCTCCCGCCGAGATCGACCGCATGGTCTACCTCGCCCCGCCCGACGACGTCGGCAGCTTCCTGTGGGTGGTCGGCCGCATGGTCGGCCTCCCCGACGGCGTGATCGCCGGCGCGCAGGAGGAGATCCAGCGCCGCTACGACGTGCGCTTCGACGACCTGATCCCCACCAAGGTCGCCGGCCGCCTGCGCCAGCCGCTGCTCGCCCTCCACGACCGCGACGACCGCGAGATCCACCTCGCCGAGGTCGAGCGGCTCGTCGGAGCGTGGCCGGCGGCGGAGCTGGTCGTCACCGAGGGGCTCGGCCACCGGCGCATCCTCCGCGACCCGGCGGTGATCGACCGCGTCCTCGAGTTCGTGACGCCCCGCCCCGGCGGCCGTCGACGGGCCGCCTAGCTTCGGTAGGATCGCGCTACGGAAGCGCTCGGGGGCTGGTGCCTCCCGCGGTCTTCAAAACCGTCTGCGCCGCGTGGGATGCCACGGGGTGGGTGGGTTCGATTCCCATGCGCTTCCGCCAACCTTCGCTTCGCTCAGGCCGTC
>JBPEXA010000015.1:0-1532 GCA_052032135.1 Thermoanaerobaculia bacterium
TGGTGCTGATGCAGCTGCGCACCGGCTTCCGGGCGGATGGAGCGATGCTCGCGCAGCGGCTGCGCACCGCCCTCGACGGCGGCGCCTACGGCAGCTACGGCGTCGCCTCCACGTACTACACGGGCGCCCTGCAGACGGTCACCTACGAGCTGCCCGCCTACGAGTTCGAAGGGGTCCGAGCCTTCACCAACAAGCCGCCCTGCGGGCCGAAGCGCGGCCACGGCACCCCCCAGCCGCGGTTCGGCTTCGAGATCCATCTCGACAAGGCCGCCGCCAGGCTCGGCCTCGACCCCGCCGAGATGCGCCTGCGCAACCTGGCGCCGCCCGACAGCGTCACCGCCAACTGGCTCCGCATCGGCTCGATGGGGCTCGGCAAGTGCATCGAGGCGGTGGTCGAGGGGTCGGGATGGAAGGAGCGCTACGGCAAGCTCCCCCACGGCCGGGGGCTCGGCCTCGCCTGCGGCTCCTATCTCTGCGGCGCGGGCCTGCCGATCTACTGGAACCACATGCCGCAGTCGGGCGTCCAGCTGCAGCTCGACCGCTCCGGCCGGATCGCCGTCTTCTGCGGCGAGGCCGAGATCGGACAGGGCTCCGACTCGATCCTCGCCGCGATGGTCGCCGAGGTGCTGGGGGTGGAGCTCGCCGACCTCAGGCTGTGCGTCGCCGACACCGACATGACGCCGGTCGATCTCGGCAGCTACTCGTCGCGCGTCACCCTGATGGTGGGCAACGCCGCGCTGCAAGCGGCCGATCGAGCGCGGGAGGTGATCGCCGAGGCGGTCGGCGAGCGGCTCGGCGTGCCGCCGTCCCGTCTGGTGTTCGCCGAACGCCGCGTCTTCGACGCCGAGGACCCCGATCAGGGCCTCGACTTCCCGGAGGCGTGCATCGTCGCCGAAGCGCGCCACGGCACCCTCGGCTTCGTCGGCTCCTACGTGCCCCCCCGCTCCCCGGGCAAGTACCGCGGGTCGGGCGTCGGGCCGTCGCCCGCCTACTCCTACTCGGCGTGCGTCATCGAGACCGAAGTCGACGCCGAGACCGGCCTCTACCGACCGCTTCACGTCTGGCTGGCGCACGACGTCGGCAAGTGCATCAACCCGGTGCTGGTGATGGGCCAGATCGAGGGGGGCGTCTACATGGGCCTCGGCGAGGCGATGATGGAGGAGCAGGCCTTCCGTCGCCTCCCCAAGCAGCGGTCGAACGCCCTGGTGCACAAGATGCCGTCGATGCTGGAGTACAAGAGCCCCTCCTTCCTCGAGATGCCGCCGGTCACCAGCTACATCATCGAGGACCCCGATCCGGAGGGCCCGTTCGGCGCCAAGGAGGTCGGTCAGGGGCCGCTGCTGCCGGTGATGCCGGCGCTCGCCAACTCGATCTGGGACGCCGTCGGCGTCCGCATCGACCAGGTGCCGATCCACCCCCACATGATCCTCGCGGCGCTGCGCAACGGCGAGCGCACCGGCGACGCCCGCTTCGGGCCGCGCGCCTTCCCAGAGGTCGACTTCGGCGAAACGCTGATGGTGCCGACGCCGGCC
>JBPEXA010000150.1:0-5640 GCA_052032135.1 Thermoanaerobaculia bacterium
GAGGCCAAGCACGAGGAGCTCGACGCGGCGATCGAGGAGCAGCGGTCGCGCCTCGAGCAGCTCGCCGGCCTCACCGCCCAGCAGGCTGCGGAGGAGCTGCGCCGCTCGATGGAGAACGAGGCGCGCCTCGAGGCCGCCCACCTGGTGAAGCGGATCGAAGACGAGGCGCGCGAGCAGGCCGACCGCGAGGCGCAGCGCATCATCGGCACCGCGGTCCAGCGGGCCGCGTCCGACTACATCGCCGAGACGACGGTGTCGGTGGTGCACCTGCCGAGCGACGACATGAAGGGGAGGGTGATCGGCCGCGAGGGTCGCAACATCCGTGCTCTCGAGCTGGCGACCGGCGTCGATCTGATCGTCGACGACACCCCGGAAGCGGTCATCCTCTCCGGCTTCGACCCCTTCCGCCGGGAGATCGCGAGGGTGAGCCTCGAGCGCCTGGTGAAGGACGGGCGCATCCACCCCGCCCGCATCGAGGAGGTGGTGGAGAAGGTCAAGGCCGAGTTCGACAAGCGGATCCGGCAGGAGGGCGAGGCGGCGCTGCTCGAGCTCAAGATCCCCAACGTCCACGGCGAGCTCGTCAAGCTGCTGGGCCGGCTCCGCTACCGCACCTCCTACGGCCAGAACGTCCTCCACCATTCGAAGGAGGTCGCGTTCCTCGCCGCGACGATGGCCGGCGAGCTGAAGGCCAACGTCCAGATCGCCAAGCGGGCCGGCCTCTTCCACGACATCGGCAAGGCGGTCGATCGTGAGATCGAGGGGACCCACGTCGAGATCGGGATCGACCTGCTGCGCAAGTACGGCGAGAGCGAAGCGGTGGTCCACGGCATGGCGTGCCACCACGGCGACTACGACCCGGAGACGGTGGAGGCGGTGCTCGTCACCGCGGCCGACGCGCTGTCGGCCGCCCGGCCGGGCGCCCGCCGCGAGGTGCTCGAGACCTACGTCAAGCGACTCGAGAAGCTGGAGGAGATCGCCGCCGGCTTCAAGGGAGTGCAGAAGACCTACGCCATCCAGGCGGGGCGTGAGGTGCGGGTGATCGCCGACTGCAAGCGGGTGACCGACGAGGAGGCGGTCTGGCTGTCGAAGGACATCGCCCGCAAGGTCGAGGCGGAGCTCACCTATCCCGGGCAGATCAAGGTGACGGTGATCCGCGAGAACCGCGCCGTCGAGTACGCCAAGTGAAACTGCTGTTCGTCGGCGACGTGGTCGGCAAGCCGGGGCGCAAGGCGCTCCGCGACCTGCTCCCCGGCCTCATCGACCGTCATGAGATCGACTACACGGTGGTCAACGTCGAGAACGCCGCGGGCGGGTTCGGCGTCACGGTGCCGGTGTTCGAGGAGTTCGAGCGGTTGCCGATCGACTGCTATACCAGCGGCAACCACATCTGGGACAAGAAGGACGGCGTCGAGCTGCTCGACGAGGCGCCGCACTTCCTGCGGCCGGCGAACTACCCGCAGGGTGTCCCGGGTGGAGGTCTCCACGTCGGGGAGACGCCGGGCGGCATCGCCGTCGCCACGCTCAATCTCGAAGGCCGGGTGTTCATGAAGGCGCTCGATTCCCCGTTCCGCGTCGCCGACGAGCTGCTCGCGACCCTCGACGAGCGGGTGAAGGTGGTGCTGGTCGACATCCACTGCGAGGCGACGAGCGAGAAGCAGGCGCTCGGCTTCTTCCTCGACGGCCGCGTCAGCGCCGTGATCGGCACCCACACCCACGCGCCGACCGCCGACGAGCGCATCCTCCCAGGCGGGACCGCCTTCCAGACCGACGTCGGGATGACCGGCCCGTACGAATCGGTGATCGGCATGCGACACGATAGGGTGGTGCGGAGGTTTCTCACCCACATGCGCGAAGGGTTCGAGGTCGCGAAGCGCGACGTCCGCCTCGCCGGCTGCGTGATCGACGTCGACGAGGGCGACGGCCGGGCGCGCTCGATCGAGCGGCTGCTGGTGGCCCATGAAGGGTGATCGCGAGCGGATCGAGGCGCTGCGCCAGCGCGCCGGCCGAAGACAGCTGTCGGTGATCGTCACCACCTTCAACGAGGAGGTGAACATCGGCGACTGCATCGAATCGGTGTTGTGGGCCGACGAGATCCTCGTCGTCGACTCGTTCTCGACCGATCGCACCGTCGAGATCATCCAGCGCTATCCGGTGCACCTGCTGCAGCGCGAGTACTTCGGCTCGGCGGCGCAGAAGAACTGGTCGCTCGATCGCGTCGAGCACGACTGGGTCTTCATCCTCGATGCCGACGAGCGGGTGACGCCGGCGCTCGCCTGCGAGCTGCTCGAACTGCTGGCCGACGAGCCGAAGGCGCTCGGCTACTACGTGCGCCGCCGCAACATCGTCTTCGACCGCGAGATCCGCCACTCCGGATGGTCGACCGACAAGGTGATCCGGCTCTTCCATCGCGCCCACGGGCGCTACCCGAACCGGCGCGTGCACGCCGACGTCGACATCCGCGGGCAGGTGCCGACGCTCAAGCAGCCGCTCCTCCACTACACCTATCGCTCGCTCGGCCAGTACATCGAGAAGTTGATGAACTACGCCGAGTGGGGGGCGGCGCAGGCGTTCCGCGAGGGGCGCACGGCGGGATGGATCGAGCTCGGGGTGCGGCCGCTCTACCGCTTCGTGCGCACCTACTTCTTCCAGCTCGGCATCCTCGACGGCCTCCACGGTCTGGTCGTCTGCGGCCTCCAGGCCTACGGCACCTTCCTCAAGTACGTGATGCTGTGGGACTACCGGGTGCGCGACGCCCGCGGAGAGACAGTCGATCTTCCCGCCTTCGACGACAACGCGGAGACCTGGGAGAAGCCGCAGTCGGAGTCGCCGGTCGCCTGATCAGCCGGAGGCGAGCAGCGTCGCCGCGACGATCGTGACCTGCGGCTGGTCGGGGAGGACGATCATGGTGTCCGCCGGGTCGAGGTCGATGCGGTAGCGGAACAGGTAGCCGAAGTCGTAGGCGAGGTCGTCGCCGCGGGCGTCGTGGCGGTGGGTCGCCACCCAGGCGATGCGGTCGCGCCGCCGGTAGCCGCCGGACCTCGACCACCGGAGCCGCCCCGCGCGCCGGCGCCACCCCTTCCAGGCGCCGAGGAAGCCGTCCCAGCGGTCGATGTCGAGGACGACCCGCCGCCCGCCGACGCGGAACGAGGCCTCGGTCGGCGACCCGGTGACGGCGGCGGCGAAGTAGATCGCCTCCGAGCTTCGCTCCCAGCTCAGCAGCTGGCTGTCGCAGCGGACGGCGTTGTCGCGATCGGCCGGCTCGAAACGGAACGGGATCGCCCCGCAGCGCACCTCGCGCGGCCAGATCTCGGCGGGGAAGCTGCGGCCCTCGCCGTCGACGTCGACCGGCTCGCCCTGAGCGCTGGTGACGCGTGCGTTGCAGGGGAGGTCGAGGGGGATGGTGTCCTCGCGATAGAGCGGGCGGGGGGGCGGCTCGATGTCGAGCCCCAGGGTCTTGATCTCGAACGGATCGAGCGCGACGTGGATGCGGTCGCCGGCCTCGAGCGCCGCCGAGGGGCGCTCGCGGCCATCGAGCAGGCGCGCGTCGACGACGCGATTGGCGAAGGAGAAGTTGACGCCCTGGCGCGTCTTGCCGCCCGCCTCCTGCAGCCGCAGCACGATCTCGTCGCGGTCCTCGGCCTTCTTGAGCGCGCGCACCACCGCGCCCCGCTCGACGTCGAGGAAGGAGCGCGAGCGGCCGAAGTCACCCTCGTGGGTGCCGGTGGCGAAGGCGAGCGGCGGGTTGGCGTAGCGGCGGGCCGCCTCCTCGATCGCCGCCGTCGCGTCCCAGTCGCTCTCCGAGACGAGGGCGAAGCGCAGTCGATGGCGGCCGTGGTCCTGGTGGCCCTGGTGGCGGAACTTGCGGCGCACCGCCGGGGCGCGCAACAGGCTGAGCCTCAGGGTGCCGTCGTCCGGCTTGTCCCAGCCGTAGCTGCCGTCGGTGAGGATGCCGACCGTCCCGGCCGCGTCTCCGAGGGCGGCCCACGACTCCGCCGGCACCTCGTAGCGATCGCGGCTGTTGTTGTCGCGCTCGACGGTGCCGCAGCCGAGGCCGTAGGTCGCCCGCGGCTGGCCGTTGGCGAGCTGGAACCGGGCCTTCAGCAGCCTCCCGCGCGACCACCAATCGACGTCGAGCTCGAAGTCGACCCGGTGGCCGGCGGCGCCCGCCGCCAGCAGCACCCGTTGGGTGAAGCGCGACCGGCCTCGTGCCCGCCGGCTCTCGAGCACCGCCCGCACCGGTCCCCGCTCGACGATCCGCCAGCTGGCTCGTCGGCCGAGCGGTCGCGGCCGGGCGCTGACGTCGGCGTAGTGGATCTCCCACGCCGGCCACCGGCGGGAGCGATCGGGCAGCAGCTCGAGGCCGAGCGGCGCGCTGAGCAGCTCGCGCCCGTTGTGGCGGTCGATCAGGCTCGACACCTCGCCGAGTCGGTTCCAGGTGAGGCGGAACCGTTCGTTGACGAAGGAGCGATCGGCGACCTCGAGGTCAGGGAGGGGCGGCTCTTCGGAAGCCGCCATCATCCTCCAGACGCTGAGGCCGAGCGACGGCATCGGGGGGGCGAACAGCAGGCGGACCCGGTCGCCGCGGCGCTCCAGCAGCTGCACCGGCACCCGCTGGTCGTCCGGGCCGACGGCGACGATCGAAGCCGGCGGCTGCGGCCATTCGATCTCGACCTCGACGGTGTCGCAGCGCGGCTTCTCGGTGGGGTTGAAGAGCGCGAGCGGGCGCCCCTCGCCGCTGGTGTCCAGATTGCGGGCGAGCGCCCCCAGGGCGTCGTCGGCGACGGTCTGGAAAGCGTTGCGGGCGATCCACTGGTCGTTCCAGGTGTAACGATACGCCTCGGGGATGCTGGTACCGGTGATGTCGTCGTGCATCTGGTGCCAGAGAAAGCGCTCCCACGCCCCCCTCAGCTGCGCCTCCGGGTAGTCCATCACGCCGAACCAGTGGGCGATCGTCGCCGCCCGCTCGGCGGTCTCCGCCATCCGCTCGCAGCGCCGGTTCCACCGCTTCGTCACCGCCTGCGACGTCCAGCAGCCGGTGCCGTGGGTCGGCAGCAGCAGCTCGCCGCGGTGGACGGGGAGGCGCGAGATCTGCTCCTCCGAGAGGCGCCGGAAGAGCTCGTCGGATGCGGTCTGCAGGACGAGCAGCGGGCCGTCGCCGTCGACGCTGCGCTCGAGCCATTCGAGCGACGTGGCGTCGAGGTGGCCGCCGCGATCGCCGAGGCCGACGTACATCATCGCGACCCGCACGCGGCTGGTCTCGAACTGGCGCCGGGTGCGATCGAGCCAGCGCTCCGCTTCGCTGAGGTCCTCGCGCAGCCCCTCGCCGTACCCCTCGGGCCGGATCGCCGCCACCACTCCGCGGCCGTCGGGGCCGAGCCAGCGACCGATGTCGAACGGCAGCTCGGCCGGCGCCCCCCACTTGCCGAACTTCTGAGCCGAGAAGCCGATCACGCCGCAGTGGGCGGCGATCGAGGGGAGCGCGCGACCGAAGCCGAAACAGTCGGGGAGAAAGAGGTCGGCACTCGTCTCGCCGAACCGGCTCTCGAAGTAGCGCTGGGCGTAAAGGACGTGGCGCAGCAGGGATTCCGGCGACACGCAGTTGACGTCGGGCGCGTCGAGCATCGATCCGGCGGGCCGCCA
>JBPEXA010000151.1:0-1602 GCA_052032135.1 Thermoanaerobaculia bacterium
CCCGCAGCGTGACGTCTCCTTCCCGCAGCGTGAGGCGCTGGGGGCGGGTGACGCCGACCGGGATCGCCTCGCGGTCGACGATCTCCGCCTCCCTCAGCAGCCGCTCGAGCTCGGCGGGAGAGGCCTCCGCGATCGGAGCCGGTTCCGGGACGGCGGCCTCCTGGGCGGCGGCCTCCTGCCCGGCGAGTGGCGCCCCGAGGACGCCGGCGGCCACCGCCACCACCGGCAACAGCCGGCGCACCTTCGGCCACCCCGTCTCACGGGGCGCGCCAGTGGGGGCTCCACGGCGGACCGCAACCAGGACGCGCATCGTCGACTCCTCTCGCCGGAGGCCGGCGCTGTCGGGTGAAGGTGGCCTCAGTCTACAGCGTGGGCGACGGGCGCCCGGCGGGACCTTCGTGGGCGCCGGTCAGCGCCGGCGGCCGACCCACATGCCGAGGGCGAGCCCCAGCAGCACCGCGAGGGTGAGGGTGGCGGCGACCTGCAGCCGGGTGAGATCGAGATCGGCGAGGTCGACCGCCGCGGCATCGCGCATCAGCACCAGCGACGCGACCGCCTGGTCGCGGGCGGCGACGGCGACCTCGCTCAGTCGCTGCCAGATCGGTGCGAAGGTCGCCGGGCTCAGCCACCAGAGCAGCAGCAGGTAGAAGGCCGCCGCCCACACCACCTCGAACAGCATGCGCATCACCCGCAGCTCGTGCCGGCGGGCGACCATCGTCCCCTCGGTCGTCCGGTGGAGGAAGCGGTCGACGTAGAAGCGGCTCACCCGCCGGATGCCGGCGATCGCCCGCTCCGACGACTGGTGCGTCAGCGCGGCGTGCACGGTGCGCAGCAGCGCCGCGAGGATGGCGCGGACCGCCTGCGGCAGCCACAGCACCAGCCCGATCACCGCCCACAGCCCGTCGGCGATCGCCACCAGCACCATCTCGATGCGGCTGCTGCGGTCGGCATCCGCCGCCACCCGGTAGGCGCCGGTGTCGAGCATGGCGTCGACCTTGCCGAGCTCCTCCTCGAGGTCGATGGTGTCGAGTGCGGTGTCTTCGAGTTCCACCACGCCCGAGCCTAGACCGTCGGGAGTGCGGCCGCAACGACAGACGGCGTCGCCGCCGGCCGGCCGCCGCGTTGGGCGTACAATGCGAAGCGGCCCGACTCCAGCGCCCGGGGCACCTCGCCCTTGCAGCGACGATCGACACTGCGTGAACTGCGCCTCGCTCTCGAAGCGATGGTCGCCGCGCTGCGCCACAACGAGCACGACGAGCAGTGGGAGCGGCGTCTCGCGCTGCTGTCGACCGCCGCCGGCCGCCTGGGGGAAGAGCAGGTCGACGCCCGCGACACCTTCGCCAAGGAGGTGCTGTCGCTGTTCGGCGGTATGGGCTCGTTCAACGATGCCGCCTACGCCTATTCGCAGGAGACGCGCACCCTGCAGGAGCGCCTCTTCACCTGCGCCGAGGACGAGGTGCGCGCCTGCTGGAAGGCGCTCGGCCGGCCGTGGCACGACATCGCCGACGCCGAGCTGCTCGCTCCCGGCGACACGGTGGAGCTGATCGCCGGCGAGGTGATCTGGCTCGGCGCCGGCGGCGAGTCGGCGAAGGCGCCGCGCAG
>JBPEXA010000152.1:0-2645 GCA_052032135.1 Thermoanaerobaculia bacterium
GGGGCGGTCGGCGTCGCAGCTTGATGCGCCGCGGTGGATTCGTGGTGCCCAGGGGCGGAATCGAACCACCGACACCCTGATTTTCAGTCAGGTGCTCTACCAACTGAGCTACCTGGGCATGGACCGGGTGGAAAGCCCGGCGGGCAGTTTCTAGCAGGGGGGCGGGCGGGCGTCAAGACGGGGGATCGGCGCCGGCACGCACCAGGCAGCGGACGAGCCCACGGTCGCGGCTGCAGGCGACGAGCTCGTGGCCCTCGGCGTCGCACCACACCGGGATGTCGACCACCATCACCGGGTCGGTGCCGACGATCTCCAGCAGCTCGCCGGGCTCGAGATCGGCGATCGCCCTTCTCGCGCGGGTGACCGGAATCGGGCACAGCAGGCCGCGGACGTCGAGGGAGTGGGCCGGTTCGTGCGCGTCGCCCATCGGGCTAAGATACCGCCAATGCGAGGAAATCGCCTCCTCTCGCCCATCCTCGGGGCGCTCGCGCTGCTCGCTCCGGCGAGCGCCGGGTTCGCCTTCTCGCCCCACGCCGAGGTGACGATCGCGCAGCGTGCCGCCGAGTACGCGCCGCGCGACCTGGCGCGCCAGATCGACAAGCACCGCGAAGCGCTGCGCGAAGGGGTGCTGGTGTCGATCGAGAACCCGCAGACCGGGCGGGCGCTCGACGAGGTGCTGTTCGAGGAGATCGACAACGCGATCGAGGCGATCGAGAAGCACCGCCCCTTCGCCGAGATCGTGCAGCGGCTCGGCCAGGTGACCCACTACGTGATCGTCGCCAACGATCCGCTGGCGGTCGCCAACGGCGACCCCAACGAGCCGCGCTACCGGCGCGACTGGCCGCGCTACGTCGAGAGCGCGATGCCGCGCTTCAACCCGACCTTCTACGGCGACGGGCGGCGGATCGAGTCGCGGCGCGACCTCGAGGCGTGGTGGCGGCGGACGCTCCAGCGGTCGCGGGCGAGCTATCCGATGGTCGCCGCCGAGTACGACCGCATCCACTTCGGGCGCGGCGCCGAGCTGTTCGACGACCGCTCGACGGCGTTCGGCGTCTCCGCGCTCGCCTACAGCCACGCGATCAGTGACACCATCGGGGTGCTTCGCTATATTTGGCTCCGCGCCGGCGGCGGCGACCGGCGCGAGTTCCTCAAGCTGACCTCGCCGGCGAGCCCCTGAGCCGGACCGCCGCGCCGCCGGAGCGCCCGAGGGCGCGGCCGGCTCCCGCCGACGGCACCGGCCCGGCCGTCGACCCCGCCGACCCGTCGCCATGCTCAAAGCGAACCGCGCCCTCGTCTCGGTCTACGACAAGCGGGGGCTGGTCGACTTCGTCCGCGGCCTGACCGAGCTCGGCATCGAGATCCTCTCCACCGGCGGCACCCGCAAGGCGCTCGAGGAGGCGCGGGTGTCGGTGGTGCCGGTCGCCGAGGTGACCGGCTTCCCGGAGATCCTCGACGGCCGGGTGAAGACGCTCCACCCGATGATCCACGGCGGCATCCTCGCCGACCGCGAGCGCGCCTCCCACTTGACCGCCCTCAACGAGCACGCGATCACGCCGATCGACCTGGTGGTCGTCAACCTCTACCCCTTCCGCGAGACGGTGGCGGCGGGCGGGTCGTTCGAGGAGGTGGTCGAGATGATCGACATCGGCGGCCCGTCGATGGTGCGCGGCGCCGCCAAGAACCACCAGGGGGTGGTGGTGGTGGTCGATCCCGACGACTACCCGCAGGTGCTCGCCGCCCTCCAGGAGGGGGACCGCCAGGTGCCCGACAGCCTGCGGCGGAGCCTGGCGATCAAGGCGTTCCGCCACACCCAGGCGTACGACGCCGCCATCGCCCACTGGCTCGAGGGACAGATCGGGCGCGGCTCGGAGTCGCTCTTCCTCCGCCACCAGGTGCTCGATCTCGACAAGGAGTTCGAGCCGCGCTACGGCGAGAACCCGCACCAGCGCGCCGCCCTCTACCGCACCGCCGGCGAGGACGGCGTCTTCGGCGGCTACCGGCAGCTGCAGGGCAAGCAGCTCTCCTACAACAACCTGCTCGACGCCGACGCCGCCCGCCGCATCGTCGCCCACTTCGACGCCCCGACGGTGGCGATCGTCAAGCACAACAACCCGTGCGGCGTCGGCCGCGGCGCCTCCGTCGTCGAGGCCTACAGGCGGGCGCTCGCCGGCGACCCGGTCTCCGCCTTCGGCTCGATCATCGCCGTCAACCAGGCGGTCGACGCCGAGCTCGCGGAGGCGATCGCCGAGCTGTTCGTCGAGCTGGTGATCGCCCCCGGCTTCGAGGAGGCGGCGATCGACCGCCTCGGCCGCAAGTCGCAGCTGCGGCTGATCGAGGCGCCGGTGATGGCGACCGGCGCGCGGGCGCTGGAATACCGCTCGATCGACGGCGGTTTCCTCGCCCAGTCGGTCGACGGCGTCCCCGCCGATCCCGGCGGCTGGCACTGCCCGACCCGCCGGAGCCCGACCGACCGCGAGCAGCGAGCGCTCGAGTTCGGCTGGAACGTCGTGCGACACGTCAAGTCCAACGCCATCCTGATCGCCGACCAGGACCGCACGCTGGGGATCGGCGCCGGCCAGATGAGCCGCGTCGACGCCTGCCGGCTGGCGGCCGAGAAGGCGGCGGCGGTCGGGGCCGCCAGCGCG
>JBPEXA010000153.1:0-7289 GCA_052032135.1 Thermoanaerobaculia bacterium
GTTGCCCGAGGCGGCGAGAACCACCATGCCGGCCGCCACCGCCGCCTCGACGGCGTCGCGCAGCGCGACGCTCGACAGCTCGCAGGCGCCCGCGGTGGTGAAGCCGCCGGCACCGAGGCTCATCGAGATCACGCGGATGCCGAAGTCGTCGCGGTGGGTCACCGCCCAGTCGATCGCCGCCACCAGGTCGCCGTCGAGCGCCGGCTCGCCGCACAGCATGGCGCTCTGCACCTTGAGCATGACGATCGAGGCGTCGGGCGCGGTGCCGGTGATGCCGCCGCCGTTGCCGGCGGCGACGCCGGCGACCGCCGTGCCGTGGGACTGGGCGGCGCAGTCGATGGTCGGGTCGGCGTCGTCGTCGGCGAAGTCGCGGCCGCCGAGGATCTTGGCGTTGGGGAAGCCGGGATCGCCGCCGAAGGCCGGATGGTCGTGGTCGATGCCGTCGTCGATGATGGCGATGGTGACGCCGGCGCCGGTGAAGCCCATGGCGTGGAGGACGTCGACGGCCGATTGCGGGTGCGCTTCCGTCGACTGCTTGTAGTAGAGCGGCAGCACCTCGACGCGTGCCACCTCCGGCTGCGCCGCCAGCTCCTCGATCGCCTCCGGGTCGGCGAGTGCCGAGAAGCCGAACAGGCTCTCGTAGCGGTAGAGCGGCCGGTAGCGGCCGCCGAGGCGCTTGCCGAGCAGCTGCCGCTGCATGCGATCGACCTCGCCGCGGATGCGCCGCATGCCGGCTGCGGTGCGGTAGGTCGCCTCGGCGTCCATCTGCGGTTTGACGAGGGTGACGAGCACCCGCCGCATGGGAGACGGGTCGTCGGTGGGAGGCGCCTCCATCGCGCGGCGGAGCTCGGGCTGGATCTTGTCGCCAGGCTGGGCGGCCGAGGAGGGCGGCATCATCGTCCCCAGGCCGGTGGCCAGGACGAGAACGGGTAGGATCGGCGGTTTCACGAGCACGGCACGGTCGTGGGCCTCGTCTAGCTCAGGCGAGGTTGCGCCGCCGGTCGTTACCCCTATGGTGTGTGCACCGAAAAACTTGCGGATCGCTTCCAATTATCGGCGCCGACGGAAGGCCGTCGACGAGACCGTTGGCGATTGGTCTCTCGGCCGGCGTGCGCCGTCCCTTGGCAGTGTGGAGTTGGCAACTCTGTCGCACGATTCACAGCCGGCCGGAAGGCGGCGCTCCTATCCTTCGCGGACCATGCGAGGCCGACGTCAGCCGCTGCCATCGACCGTGTGGGCCGCCCTCGTGGCGGTGGCGGCGATCGGCGGTGCCGAGGCGGCGCGCGCGGTCGACTACGACATCGTCTACGTGCGACAGCCACGCTATGGCGACGAGACCAACACCATCTGGCCGGAGGTGTTCCATCCCGCCCGGGCGGAGCCGGGCGCCGACCTCATGCTGCTGCACCCCGACGGCAGCGAGGAGGTGCTGGTCGACTGCGACGTCTGCTCGGTGACCGATCCGTTCGTCACCTTCGACGGTCGCGCGGTCCTCTACTCGCTGTTCCACGACATGACCCAGATCAACGGCCAGCGCGACGACCTGCCGCTCTACGGCGCCGACGTCTATCGGATGGATCTCGAGACGCGGCAGATCACCCGCCTCACCTTCGGAGAGTTCACCCCCAACACCGGCGCCGGCAACTGGGACGAGTCGAACCCACTCGATCCGCCGTCCGAGTTCAACCGCCTCGGCTACGGCATCCTCAACCTCGGGCCCTGCCCGCTCCCCGGCGGGCGCATCGCCTTCACCAGCAACCGCAACGGCTTCGAGCCGCCGCGCAGCTTCACCGCGCCGACGCTGCAGCTGTTCGTGATGGACGAGGACGGCGGCAACGTCGAGGAGATCGGCCGCATGTCGATCAACAGCGCGCTCCACCCGACGCCGCTGCGCGACGGTCGCCTCATGTTCTCGAGCTACGAGAGCCAGGGGGTTCGCGACCAGCGACTGTGGGGGATCTGGAGCATCTTCCCCGACGGCCGCAACTGGGGGCCGATCGTCAGCGCGTTCCGCCAGCCGCAGGCGTTCCACTTCATGACCCAGCTCTCCAACGAGGATCTGGTCGTCGTCGACTACTACAACCTCAACAACAACGGCTTCGGCGCCCTGCTGCGGTTCCCGGTGCGACCGCCGGCCGGCGAGCCGCCGTTCTACAGCGCCTTTCCCGCCGACAATCCGCCGATCTGGCAGACCAAGGAATCGGGGACGCCGTCGACGTATCAAATGTCGTTCACTCCGTGGGGGACGACCTCGATCACCCCGTTCACCCATGGCGGCGACGAAGCGGCGCCGGTCGGCGGCAACGGCGTGCGGGTGGGGAAGTTCACCCATCCGTCGGCGGCGCCGAACGGCGACATGCTGGTGGTGTGGACGCCGGGCCCGGCGAACGACCTCAACCGCCCGACGCCGATCCCGTACTACGACGGCGGCATCTACCTGTTCCCCGACGCCGACGAGATCTGGGAGCCGGGGGCGCTCGTCGAGCTCAAGAACGACCCCGCCTACAACGAGGCGTGGCCGCGGGCGGTGGTGCCGTACGCCGACGTCCACGGGGTGCCCGAGCCGCTCGAGCTGCCGTTCCTTCCCAACGACGGCACCGAGCACGCGGAGCTCCCCGAGGGGACGCCGTACGGCCTCGTCGGCTCGAGCAGCCTCTATCACCGCGAGAGCTTCCCCGGGCATGTCACCTCGTGGGACGACACCTTCGACGGTCTGGACGCCTTCAACACGTCGGAGAACAACCAGAGCAGCAACTGGATCTTCCAGGGCTCGGATGCCGGCAAGTACGACGACGCCGAGATCTGGGCGCTGCGGATCGTCGCCCTCGAGCCCAACACCCACCGCAGCTACGGCCCCAACATGGGCCGCCACTTCCACAACTTCGCCAACGAGCGGCACCGGATCCTCGGCGAGGTGCCGGTGCGCAAGTTCGACGGCGCCGGCAACCCGATCCTCGACCCGCAGGGGAATCCGGACACCAGCTTCCTGGTCAAGATCCCCGCCGACACCCCGTTCACCTTCCAGACCATCGACCAGCGGGGGATGGTGCTCAACATGGCCCAGACGTGGCATCAGGTGCGACCGGGCGAGATGCGCGTCGACTGCGGCGGCTGCCACGCCCACAGCGAGCAGCCGCTCGCCTTCGAGGAGACCGCCGCCGGCCAGCCCGGTTTCCCGGTCGTCGATCTGGTCGACGAGACACCCTTGCTCACCGTCAATGGCGCGGGTCAGCCGAGCCTTCAGGTCGTGCCGTCGCCGATGGTCGACGTCGAATTCCATCGCGACATCCGACCGATCCTCCAGTCGCGCTGCGTGAGCTGTCACACGCAGTCCGATCCCGATCCGCCGGGCAATCTGGTGCTCGACGATCTCGACATGTACGACGGGCTGCCGGGCGACTACCGCCGGCTGGCGGCCGACGAGGACGCCGACTGGGGCTACCCGCCGGTGATCTCGAACGGCACCTGGCGGCAGACCAACGCCAGTCGCTATGTCCGCCAGTACCAGAGCCGGCGCAGCCTGTTGATGTGGAAGCTGTTCGGGGAGCGCACCGACGGGTGGACGAACGCCGACCATCCGACCGAGAGCTCGCCTGGCAACCCGGGGACGCTGCCCGCCGGCGCCGACCCCAACGAGGCGGACCTCGACTACACCGGCACCCCGATGCCGCCGCCCGGATCGCCTCAGCTGACCGAAGACGAGAAGATGCTGTTCGCGCGCTGGATCGACCTCGGGGCCCCGATCGACACCGCTCAGGGGACCGAGGACGACCCGTTCGGCTGGTTCCTCGACGACCTGCGTCCGACGCTGACGGTCCATCGCCCGGCGGCGGGGTACAACCCGGACCTCGAGCTCTTCCGCTTCGGCATGGCCGACGCCAACAGCGGCCTCGACCTGTCGACCCTCTCCATCACCGCCGACTTCCAGGTCGAAGGGCGCGCCTCCGGCCAGGAGCTCGCCAGCCTGGTGGTCGAGGAGGCGCCGGGCGTCTGGGTGCTGCCGCTGACGCAGGAGCTGCCGCAGCTCGCTCCCGGCAACCTGCGGATCGAGGTCGCCGATCAGCAGGGCAACATCATGCGCTTCGAGCGACGGTTCTCGACCGTCGAGCCGATCTTCGCGGACGGCTTCGAGAGCGGCGACACCAGTCGCTGGTCGAACGTCGTCCCGTAGGGCGAGCTAGCGGGCGCCTGACCGCGGGCGGGAGAAGGTGAGCACGACGTTCCAGGCGTAGCGCCCGAGGAACGGCAGCGCGCGGAGCACGGTGCGGTCGACGCCGGCCGCCGCGCGGACCAGGCGCGGACCCCCGGGCCAGCTCGCCACCGGGATCGTCGCCAGGGTGCTGAGGTTGACGTACCGGGTCTCGAGATGCCCGAAGTGGCGGCGGAAGATCTCGTAGTCGCGCACCAGCAGCGGGTGCTCGTCGGGAGTGCGCAGATGGGGCGTCAGCCGACGGTACAGATTGAGGAAGGGGTTGTGGCCCATCGGCTCGAGAAAGACGCAGCTCCCGCCGGGGCGGACGACGCGGGCGAGCTCGCGCAGGGCGACGTCGAGATCGAGGTGGTGCAGGATGCCGAAGCCGAAGATCAGGTCGAACGCGTCGTCTTCGAAGTCCATCGCTTCGGCGTTCATGACCGCGAACTCGACGTTGGTGATCCCGTCATTGGCGGCGTGTCGCCGCGCCTGCTCGACGGCGACGTCCGAGATGTCGATGCCGAAGACGGCCCCGGCGCCGTACTTGCCGGCGACCAGCAGCGACCCCTCCCCCTGGCCGCATCCGTACTCGAGGACCTCGCGGCCGACGCACAGCGCTCCGATCGTGCGATAGGTCTCGTCGAGCGCCACCTTGGTGACGATCGACACCCGGTTCCGCATCTGCTCGGGCTCGGTGGCCGAGAACCTGCGGTTGTGGAAGTCGCGCTCCCGCTCGATGCGGTCGGTCACGGCGCCTCGCCAGCCGGCTTCGGCATCGGATCCCCGGGGGACGGCACGAAGAAGGGGCCGATCGCCAGGCCGTCGAGCTTGCCGAGCAGGAACGCCCGCACGGCGTCCGACGGCGTGCAGACGATTGGCTCTTCGTGCATGTTGAAGCTGGTGTTGATCAGGGAGTTGATGCCCGACAGCCGCTCGTAGGCCTCCAGGATGTCGTAGTAGCCGGGATTGACCTCCCGCCGGATGATCTGCGGCCGCGCCGTGCCGTCGACGTGGACGGCGGCGGGGCAATGCTCCTGCATCCAGTCGGTGCAGTCGAAGGTGATCGTCATGAACTGGGCTGCGAGCTCGGCGCCCGCGAGCCCTTGGTAGCAACGGTGCCGACTCTCCCACAACGTCACCGGCGCGAAGGGCATGAACTCCGTCCTCCCGAGCCGCTGGTTGAGCCACTGGTTCACCTCCGGCTCCCGGGCGTGGTAGAGGATCGATCGGTTGCCGAGCGCGCGCGGACCGTACTCCATGGCGCCGTCGAAGCGGGCGATCACCTTCCCGGCGTGCACGCGGCGAGCGACCTCGGAGGCGAGGTCGGCCGGCCGCTCGAACTCGAGACCGGCGGCCCGCAGCTCGGCCTCGATCTCGCGCTCCGAATATGCGGGACCGAAGTAGACGTGCGAGAGCGGCTCCCCCACCCCTCCCGGCCAACTCTCGAGCAGAGCGATGCCGGTCCCGCAGCCGCCGTCGCCCATGTTGGGGTAGACGAACGTCCTCTCGACGCCGTCGATCTCGTGGATCCGCTGGTTCATCTTGACGTTGGCGGTGACGCCCCCGGAGAGGACGACCGCGTCGCAGCCGGTCTCGGTGATCCAGTGGCCGACCACCTGCCGGGCGACGTCCTCCAGCACCTGCTGGTAGGCGGCGGCGACGTCGATCATCGCGAAGTCCGCCGCGAGGTGACGGGAGAAGAAGACGTTGAGGTTCTGGAAGATCCGAAAGCTCCCGGGCGTCGACAGATCGAAGCGCTCGCGCACGACGGGACCGACCACGTCGGGATCGCCGTAGGCGGCGAGGCCGACGATCTTGCCGGCGTGACGGTCCGGGTTGTAGCCGAGCGACGAGGTGACCGTCTCGTAGAAGGTGCCGAGGGAGAACGGGAAGCGGAGGTCGTGCAGCCGTCGAATCGATCCACCCTCGCCGATCGAGATCGACCCCGCGAGGCCGCTGCCGTAGCCGTCGAAGGTGACGATCAGCGCGCGGTCGAAGCCGCTCGCCAGGTAGGAGTTGGCGGCGTGGGAGAGATGGTGCTCGGAGCGCTGCAGCTTGCCGTCGAGCCCCAGCTCGGCGAGCCCCGATTCGAGCTCGGCGTGCCACCGGCGGTGATCGGCCGCCGCCTGGCGGGCCCACTCGCGCGACGCGCGCCGCGCCGCCAGCGCCGACAGCGGGCCGTTGACCCCGGCGAGCCGGTAGAACAGCTCCTTGGCGGCGCCCTTGCGCACCCGCTGATCGGGGGCGGCGAGACCGTGGATCTCGGTGCTCACCGGGTGCACTCGCGCGCGGGCCCGGCGCAGAGCCGCGGCCGGCGACGGACGCTCGAAACCGGCCTGGAACGCCGCCTCCTCCCGGAACGCCTCCTCGATCAGGGCGACCTCGTCTCGCCAGGCGAGGAAAGGATAGGCGACGAGGTCGATCTCCTCCGGAGGGGTGCCGGTCGCCGCCAGCGCCGCCTCGATCGCACGCCGCGGAAATCCGGCATGCTGCTTGCGCCGACTGAATCGCTCCTCTCCGGCGGCGAAGAGAACGCGGCCGTCCTCGACCAGCGAAGCGGTGGCGTCCTTGTCGAGCGGGGAGATGCCGAGCACCTTCATCGTGAACTCCGGGCCGCTCAGGCGGCGCGCGCCGTCGACATCCGTCGCTTGACCTCGAGCGGCGTGGTCGCACGGCCGCCGAGCTCGCCGAGAAAGAACTCGAGATAGCCGCGCAGGGTGTCGAGGAAGGTGTCGAGCTCCGCACGGTCGCGCACGTAGCCGGTGTTGCCCGGCTCGAGGGAGGGCGAGTGGAAGCTGAGGGTGAAGAGGCGCAGCCCGCGGCCGCACAGATGACGAGTGAGACGGACCAGCTCGCGCAGGGTGTACCCCTCGGGGGAGAGGAAGAGCCGCTCGAGAAGGCCGGACCGCGAGAGCAGCGCGGGGAGCTTCAGGCGCTGCGCCAGCGGCCGTTGCGACCGGGCGCCGAGCGGGCCGGCGTGCCGGCTCAGCAGCCCGACCCACGCGCCGGTGCACGGGATCTCGAGAAGTCGGTGCTCATCGTCGAGCCAGCGCGGGTGACAGGACGTGGTCGAGTAGTCGGGCCCCCCCTCGGCCGA
>JBPEXA010000154.1:0-2457 GCA_052032135.1 Thermoanaerobaculia bacterium
GCGCGCCTCCGCCGGCCGGCGCCGGTGTTCGCCGTGGCGGTCGCCCTCCTGACGGTCGCATCGAGCGGCTGCTCGCTGCGGACCGTGGCGGTCCGCAGCCTCGCCCGCTCGCTCGCCGACAGCGCGTCGGTCTACGCCTCCGACCGCGACCCCGAGCTGGTGCGCGACGCCCTGCCGTTCGCGCTCAAGACCTTCGAGGCACTGCTGGAAACCGACCCCGACAACCGCGACCTGCTGCTCGGCACGTGCAGCGCCTTCACGCAGTACGCCCACGCCTTCGTCCTCGGCGACGCCGAACGGCTGCAGTTCGCCGACCTCGCAGAGTCGCGGCGGCAGCAGGATCGCGCGATCGACCTCTTCCTGCGGGCGCGCGATTACTGCCTCCGCGGCCTCGCGCTCGCCACCCCCGGCGTCGGCAGCCGCCTCGCGCTCGACCCCGCCGCCGCTCGCTCCGTGCCCGAGGACGACGTCGACCTCCTCTACTGGACGGCGGCCGCCTGGGGGAGCGCCATCTCGGCCGGCGTCCATCGCGCCGAACTGGTCGCCGACCTGCCGGTGGTGCGCACCCTGCTCGAACGCGGCCTCGAGGTCGACCCGGACTACGAGCGCGGCGCGTTCCACGAGGCGTCGATCGCCGTCGCCGCGCTCCCCGAGGCGATGGGCGGCTCGCGCCGGCAGGCCGAGCGACACTACCGGCGCGCCGTCGAGCTCGCCGGTGGCCGGCGGGCGTCGCCGCACCTCACCTGGGCGACGGCGGTGCTCGTCCCCGCCCAGGAGGCCGGCGCCTTTCGGAAGGTGCTCGACGCCGCGCTGGCGGTCGACGTCGACGCCGATCCGCAGGCCCGGCTCGCCAACCGCATCGCCCACCGGCGCGCCCGCTTCCTCCTCGATCACGTCGAGGAGTTCTTCCTCGATCCGGGCGCCGCCGGCGACCCGCTCTAGCGCCCGCCGACCCGCCGGCCGAAACGGAGCCGGCGCAGCCAGTAGTCGCTGGCGAGGACGTCGGTGACCACCACCCCCATCGACGTCGAGGCGTGGACCATCTCCAGCCGCGCCGGTCCGGCGGCGGCGACGATGCCGACGTGGTGCGTCGGCTTCCCGGCGTCGCTGAAGAAGACCAGGTCTCCCGGCCGCAGCTCGTCGAGCGGGACCCAGCGACCGCTCCTGGCCTGGTCGCGGGTGGTCCGCGGCAGCCCGACGCCGTGGAGAGCGAACACATGGCGGGCGAACCCGGAGCAGTCGAAGCCGCCACGCCGCTCGGTGCCGCCGTAGCGGTAGCGGGTCCCGAGCAGATCGAGGGCACTCGTCACCACCGCCGCCTCGAGGCCGCCCGCCGGGCGCGACTCGGCGGTCGGCGGCGGGGCGGTGTCCGGTAGCCGGGGGGCCGGCGGGGCGATCGGACCGCGACCGGCACATGCCCCCAGCAACAGAACGAGCGCGGCTGCCGGGGCAGCCCAGCCGCTCGGCCACCGTGAGCCCGTATACTCGGCGCCGCTCATGTACCCGATTCTCGCTCAGATCGGGCCGATCACGCTCTACGCCTACGGCCTGATGATGGCGATCGGCTTCTGGCTCGCCACCGAGGTGGCGAGCCGGGAGTATGCCCGCAGGGGTGGCGACCCGTCCGCGTTCTGGCGGCTGGCGCTCGTCGCCTTCCTGGTCGCGCTCGTCACTTCGCACGGATACTGGTGGTTGCGCGAGGCCGCCGCCGGCCGGGCCGGCGTCCGCGAGCTGCTGTCGGGTGCAGGGCACGTCTGGTTCGCCGGCATGATCGGCGGGCTGATCGCCGGCTGGCTGCTGTTGCGGCGCCGTCGGATGTCGACCCTCGACGCGCTCGACAGCGCCGGCCTCGGCCTGCCGCTCGGCCACGCGATCGGCCGCATCGGCTGTCACCTCGCCGGCGACGGCGACTGGGGGACGATCACCGACGTACCGTGGGCGGTGAGCTACGAGCGGGGGCTCGCCGGGTGGCCTCATCCTCCCGGAGTCGAGGTGCACCCGACCCCGCTGTACGAGACGATCGCCTACCTGATCGTCTTCGCCGCGCTGTGGACGTGGCGGCGCCGCCTCGACGGCGGAGCCCTGCTGGGAACGAGCCTGATCACCACCTCGGTCGCCCGTTTCGCGATCGAGTTCTGGCGGGTCACGCCGGTGGTCGCCGCCGGCTGGACCGAGGCGCAGTGGGTGGCGCTCGCCCTGGTGACGATCGGTGCGGTCCTGTTGATCCGGGCGCGACGCGCCGCGGCTCCGATCCCCGGCTAGAGCGGCACGACCGCTGTACGTCGCGTCGTCCGCGTGGCACCATGGAGCGGTCTCGCGCAACGCCGCCGGGCGGCGAGTTCGCTGCGCCGAATCGGCGCGGCCGTGGGACACCGAGAACGGGACAACGCAACGGGGAGGCAGCGAGCAATGTCGAGTCGCAGGTGGAAGCAGATGTGGGTCATCGTCGGTGCCGCC
>JBPEXA010000155.1:0-20400 GCA_052032135.1 Thermoanaerobaculia bacterium
CACGAAGTCCATCGCCGCCAGCTGCACGCGCGGCAGCTTGACGAACATCGACGCCGACGAGTCGATCGCCACCCCGACGGTGAGCGGCACCTCGTCGGCGCCGGTGAAGGTGACGATCTCCTGTCGCTCCCCCTGCTCGCGGACGGCGAAGGCGTCGCGCTCGAGGTCGGCGATCGGCCGCCCCTCGCGATCGGTCACCACCGCCAGCACCTCGACCAGAGTGACCTCGACCCGGCCGGCGCCGCCGGAGCTGTTGACGAAGAGCACGTCCTCCGCGGTGCTGCCGTCGACGAGGGTGACGACGGCACGGACGAAGCCGCGACCGCCGGCCGCCTCGACGTCGACGCGCTGCCGGAACGGGGCCGCGAACACGGTCCCGATCGGGCGGTCGGTCCAGAAGAAGTCGACCCTCGCCACTCGCGACGTGAGGGGGCGGTCGATCCGCGCCTCGACCATCACGCTGCCGGTCGCGGCGATGCTGCCGGGGGAGATCTCCCTCGCGCCGGGCGCGGTGAGGGCGATCGACAGCTCGCGATTGCCGGAGTTGATGCGCAGCGCGTCCCGGCCGATCTCCTCGCCGCGGCCGTCGCGCGCGATCACCTCGACCCGACGGGTGCGCGGCAGGTCACCGAGATCGAGCTCGGCCTCGAACGGCAGGGCCCGCCGCACCGCTTCGCGCTCGCCGTCGACGCGAAACTCGACCTCGGTGATGCGCGGATCGGCGATCGCCGCCGCGAACCGCACCCGCCCGACCAGCAGCGGATCCTGCGGTGCCAGCAGGCGGATCGCCGCCGACCGCGGGAGGTCGAGCAGCGAGCCGTCGTCGACCGCCGTGCCCGGCCCCGCCGCGTAGCTGGCGTAGGTGCCGCCCCAGCGGTCGCCGCCGAGCTCGTCGACGACCACCACGAACGGTGTCGTCGCCGGGTCGCCGTCGAAGTCGACGAGCGACAGCTCCACCCGGGCGGCTGCGACCTCGCCGGGGTCGAGCGCTCGCTGGGCGATCGGCTCGGAGCCGCCGTCCTCGCGACCGTAGGCGACGGTCAGCCGCAGCGGCGGCGCCAGCGCCTCCGCACCGCCGGCACTCGACAGCTCGACGCGCAGGGTCGGCGGCTCGCCGGGGGTGATCAGCGCCGCCACCTCGAGGTCTCCCTCGCTCTCCGACGTGGTGGCGAGCATCGCCCGCGCTCGCGCGGTCGCCAGCGCGGCCGGGGCGCCGCTGCCGATCCAGCGCGGTGCCGCCACCGCCTCGCGCAGTCCGGCCGCCCTCACCTCGATCGGCAGCGCCTCCCCCAGCGCCGGCGGGCGGACGGCGAGCAGCGCTCGCAGCGCCATCTCCTGCAGCCGCTGGTCGAGCACCAGCGGGTCGGAGACGAGACCACCTCCGGTCGCCTCGGCGAGCGGTCGCAGCCCGCTCGACGGTTCGAGGCGCAGCGGCGGGGCGTCGGCCTCCGGCTCCCCGTCGTCGCCGCGTCCCAGCACCGAGCGGGGGTCGAAACCGATCACGCCGCGCTCGACGACCCGCCCGTCCGGCGTCGTCACCTCCTGCGGCGCCCGCTCCAGCTGCGGCCCGGCGAGCAGGGCGTCGATCTCGCTCTCCGGCGTGAAGGCGACGACCGTCCATCCGGTCAAGGCGAGGTCTCTCCCCAGCTCGGCGGCGGTCGGGCGCACCGAGATCGGCGGCACCCGGTCGGCCGGCTGTCCGCGGCTCACGACCCACTGGCGGTAGAAGGCGGCGACGTCGGCGTCGTGGCCGGAGCCGGCCAGCAGCAGCAGCCGCGGTCCCGGCCGGCGCGAGGCGGCCGCCCACAGCAGCACCCCCTCGCGGTGCACGCGGATCGCCTCCGCCTCGCGCGCCATCGAGGCGGCGATCGCCTCGGCCCAGCCGGCGTCGTCGACGCCGATGCGCTCGACCTCGTCGAGGAACTCCTCGCGGATCCGCCGTTGCGCGTCGGCGGTCGTCTCGCGCAGGCGCAGCCAGGCGAGGGCCTCGGAGACGACGGCGGGATCGGTGGTCGGCGGCAGCGCCGAGCGGACGGTCTCGCCGGCCAGCAGGAGCTCGACCTCGCCGAGCGCGGTGAGCGCTTCGGCCCGCTCGCCGAGCAGCACCATCGCGTTGCGCAGCTCGAGCGGCTCGGAGAGCAACTGATCGAGAACGACGGCGACCTGCCACGGGCGCGGCTCGATCGGCCGCACCGTCAGCTGGACGTCGCCGGCTCGCACCTCGACCTCGCCGACGCGGTCGCGGGGCACCCCGACGACCACCGGCACCTCGGGCCCTTGCGTTCCGGACGACCGCACCTCGGAGGACGGCCCCTCGGACCGCTCGCCCGCGGACGGTTGCGCGGCGAGCGGCGAGGGCCCGACGCCGCCGATGGCGGCGAGCGCGCCGATCAGCACCATCGCCGGCGCGGCGCCGGCGGCTCGCCGTGGGTCACGGTTCATCGTCACGAGCGTAGTCGACCTCCCGCCGCTACAACAGGCGTACACTGCCCGACATGCCCTCCGGCCCCCCGGTGCGACGCCGCGAGATCGCCGCCTGGGCGATGTTCGACTTCGCCAACTCGAGCTACACGACGGTGATCGTCACCGTCGCCTTCAGCGTCTACTTCACGACCGCTGTCGCTCCCGGTGCGAAGGCCGATCTGCTCTGGGGGCTGGCGATCGGGATCAGCAACCTCATCGTACTGCTGTCGGCGCCGCTGATCGGCGCCGCCGCCGACGAGGCGGGGCGCAAGAAGGTCTTCCTCGCCGTCAGCTGGGCCATGTGCGTCGTGGCCACCGCCGGCCTCTACTTCGCCGTCCCCGGTCGGGTGGTGCTGGCGATCGCCCTCTTCGTGGCGTCCAACGTCGCCTTCGCCCTCGGTGAGAATCTGATCGCCGCCTTCCTCCCCGAGATCTCGACGCCGGAGACCGTCGGCCGCATCTCCGGCCTCGGCTGGGGGATCGGCTACTTCGGCGGCCTCGCCTCGCTGCTGTTGATCCGGCCGCTGATGAGCGCCGGGCTCGACGCCGGCAACGTCGAGCGGGCACGCTGGATCTGGCCGGTGACCGCCGGCTTCTTCCTGGTCGCCGCGCTGCCGACCTTCGTCTGGCTGCGCGAGCGCGCGCCGCGCGAGCGGTGGCGCGGCTTCGGCACCTACGCTCGTCGCGGCTTCGACCGCATCGTCACCACCGGCCGCGCGATCGCCGAGTTCCGCCATCTCGCCCGCTTCCTCGCCGTCTTTCTCGTCTACTCTCTCGGCTTCACGATCGCCATCGCCTTCAGCGGCATCTTCGCCCGCACCACGCTGCAGTTCACCGCCAACGAGCTGGTGGCGCTGTTCCTCATCCTGCAGATCTCGTCGGCGGCCGGTGCGCTCGCCTTCGGATGGATCCAGGACCGCCTCGGCTCGCGCCGCGCGCTGCAGCTGTCGCTCGCCCTCTGGACGGTCGTCGGCCTGGCGAGCGCCGCCTGCCAGACGAAGGGGCAGTTCCTGCTCATCGGGCTCGCCGCCGGGATCGGCATCGGCTCCCTGCAGGCGACCTCCCGCGGCGTCGTCGCCGCCTTCTCCCCGCCGTCGAAGAGCGGCGAGTTCTTCGGCTTCTGGGGTCTCGCCCTGCGGGTCGCCTACGCGCTCGGGCCGCTGCTGTTCGGCTCGGTGTCGGCCGCCACCGGCTCGCAGCGGATCGCCGTCCTGGTGGCGACCAGCTTCTTCGTCCTCGGCTGGTTCGGACTGCGATCGGTCGACGACGCGGCGGGGCGCGCGGCGGCCGTCCGCTGGGAGCGGCGGACCGCTCAGCTCGTCGGCGGCAGCTCGGCCTCGATCAGCCGCCGATAGCCGCGGTTCCAGTAGACGAGCGGCGCGCCGTCGGGCTGCGGACAGGCGCTCGCCTGCACCTCGCCGACGTAGATCGTGTGGGTGCCGGCTCGGAGCCGGTCGTAGATGGTGCAGTCGAGCCAGGCGAGGGCGTCGGCGAGCACCGGCGCTCCGGTGCGCGCCGTCGTCCACTCCCCCTCCGCGAAACGGTCCTCGGTCTTCACCCAGGCGAAACGGTTCGAGAGCTCTTCGTGCGCTTCGCCGAGGATGTTGACAGCGAACGACGCCCCCTCCTGCTCGAGCATCTCGTAGGCGCTGTGCCGGTGGTCGATCATCACGCTGACCAGCGGCGGCGACGGCGACACGGAGGCGAAGGCGGAGACGGTCAGGCCGTGCACCGCCTCGCCCGACTTGATGGTGACGATGGTGACGCCGGACGGAAAGTGGCGCAGGGCGTCGCGATAGGCCTCGGATCCGATGCTCATCGCAGCCTCAGACCACCGTCGGCTCGGCCGCGCCCTTCGGGGCGTAGCGGGTCGCCACGTAGTCGTCGACGATCGCCTGGAAGCGCGCCGCCAGCTCGTCGTAGGAGCCCTTGAGAGCGGTGAACTGCTGGCCGTCGACGTAGACCGGGCACAGCGGCTCCTCGCCGGTGCCGGGGAGGCTGATGCCGATGTTCGCCGCCTTCGACTCGCCCGGGCCGTTGACCACGCACCCCATCACCGCGACCGTCATCGATTCCACCCCCTCGTAGCGTCGCTTCCACTCCGGCATCTGCTCGCGGACGTAGGCCTCGACCCGCTCGGCGAGCTCCTGGAAGGTGGTGCTCGTCGTCCGTCCGCAGCCCGGGCAGGCGGTGATGCTCGGCATGAAGGACCGCAGCCCCAGCGACTGCAGCAGCTCGATGCAGGCGTAGACCTCTTCCCGTCGATCGCCGTTCGGTCGCGGCGTCAGCGAGATGCGGATCGTGTCGCCGATCCCCTCTTCCAGCAGCACCCCCATCGCCGATGCCGACCAGACGAGCCCCTTGATCCCCATCCCCGCCTCGGTGAGGCCGAGGTGCAGCGGCTGGCGCGTCTGGCGCGCGAGCTCCCGGTAGGTGGCGATCAGGTCGACCGGTCGCGACACCTTGCAGGAGATGATGATGCGCTCCTCCGCCATCCCGCAGTCGATCGCCTGCCCCGTCGAGTCGAGGGCGGAGAGGATCATGCACTGGTTGTAGATCTCCTCGGCGCTGAGGCCGAGGTCGTGATCGGTGTTCTCCTGCATCTTGGCCATCACCAGATCCTGATCGAGCGAGCCGGCGTTGACGCCGATGCGGACCGGCTTGTCGTGCTCGATGGCGATGCGGATGATGGTGGCGAAGTTGTCGTCGCGACCGCGGCCGGCGCCGACGTTGCCGGGGTTGATGCGGTACTTGTCGAGCGCCCGCGCGCAGTCGGGGAAGTCGGCGAGGAGGCGGTGCCCGTTGTAGTGGAAGTCGCCGATGATCGGCACCGTGCAGCCGACGTCGAGCAGCCGCTGCTTGATCTCCGCCACCACGCGCGCCGCCTCCGGCACGTTGACCGTCCAGCGCACCAGCTCGGCGCCCGCCTCGGCCAGCTCGACCGTCTGGCGGAAGGTCGCCTCCACGTCGGCGGTGTCGGTGTTGGACATCGTCTGGACGACGATCGGCGCACCGCCACCGACCGTGACGCCGCCGACGTCGACCGCGGTGGTCTCGCGTCGCATGGCGCGCGGAGCATACCACCGGCGTCGGCGGCCCTCGGGGGCCGCGGAGCGACGCTCACGGGCCGTCCGGAACATCGCGCCCGCCCCGGCCGTAGTGGTAGAGTGCCGCGTCTCCCGCGCCTCGCGGGGCCGCCGGTTCGACGATGAGCTCCCCCGCCGAATTCACCTTCGAGGTGCAGCCCGAGCGACGGTGCGACGCGATCGACGTCGCCGCAGCGCTGCGACGAGCGATCGGCGACGGCCTGCGCGCCTACCGCCGCGCGCTCTACTGCTCCCACCACACCACCGCCGGCTTCCTCGATCGCCGCCTCAACTCGCGCCTCACCCGGCGACGCGACGTCTACGACTTCATCGGCGCCTTCCAGGAGATCTACCCGGCCGACGGCGGCTACGAGCACGACAAGCTCCACAAGCGGACCGAGCTCTCCGAGGCGCAGCGCCGCGTCGAGCCCCGCAACGCCGATTCGCACCTCACCTTCATGAGCTCGGGGCTCTCCAACTGCGTCACCTGCGACGCGACCGACCCGCATCCGGTCTTTCTCGTCGATCTCGACGGCGTCCACGAGCACGGCAGCCGGCGGCGCAAGACCTCCGTGATCACCTATCGCGAGGAGGTCGGCGAGGCGGTCCTCGATCTCGACGTCGGCACCGGCGAGCATCCGGTCGAGTCGATCAACCTCTTCGACCCCCGGCTCGGGCTGCTCGAGCGGTTGCAGTCGTTCGTCCGCGCGGCCGGCGTCGGCAAGGGGCGGCTCGACCTGTCGCTCGCCGCCGGCGAGGAGAGCGCCGGCTTGACGGTCAACGAGTACGAGACGCTGCTGATGCAGCACGATCTGCGCGAGGTGCTGCACGACCCCCTCCGCTTCATGCGGGAGAAGGGGCGCAACATCCTGCGCGACCCGCGCGCCGTGCCGCAGAAGACGCTCAACTACGCGCAGTACGACCTGGTGCACCTGCTCAACGAGCTGTTGGAGGCGGTCGGCGTCAGCGAGTCGCTGCTCGAGCGTCTGCTCGCCCGCCTCGTGGCGCTCCCCGCTTCGCGCCTCCTCGCCGCCAAGCGCGAGGTGAGCCTGCTGATCAGCGACCCCGGCGACGGTGGCGACCCGATCGTCAAGGGGACCTACCAGAGCCCGATCCTGATCCAGTGGTCGAAGGCGCAGCGCGGTCGGCGCCGGCTCGTCGCCGAGCTCGTCAGCTTCCACTGATCCGTTGGCCTACCGGACGCTGCTGTTCGACGCCGACGGCACGCTCTTCGACTACGAGCGCGCCGAGGCGCGGGCGCTGCGCCGCACCCTCGCCGGCCTCGGCTACCCGGTCGGCGAGGACACTCTCGCCGTCTACCGCGAGGTCAACGCCGCCGCCTGGCAGGCGCTCGAGCGCGGCGAGATCGCGGCGGCGACCCTGCGCTACCGGCGCTTCGACGACCTGTTCCGCGCCCTCGAGCTGCCGCTCGATCGCGCGGCGGAGGCCGCCGAGTCGTACCTGCTCGAGCTCGGTCGCTGCAGCGACCTCCTCCCCGGCGCCGCGGAGATCGTCGCCCGGCTCTCGGGACGGGCGAGGATGGCGATCGTCACCAACGGGCTCGCGGAGGTGCAGCGGTCACGGCTCTCCCGCTCACCGATCAGCCGGCACTTCGACGCCGTCGTGATCTCCGACGAGCTCGGCGTCTCGAAGCCCGATCGACGGATCATCGACCACGCCCTCGAGCTGCTCGGTGCCGAGCGTCGGGACGACGCCCTGATCGTCGGCGACAGCCTCTCCTCCGACATCGCCGCCGGCCGCAACGCCGGCATCGGCACCTGCTGGTTCGCCCCCCACGGGGGGACCGCTCCCGAGCACTTGCGGCCCGACCACACCGTCCGCCGGCTCGACGAGGTCGCCGCCCTCGCGCCCCCGGCGGCGGACTGACCCGAGCCGCAGCGCCCGCCGGCGCCTAGATCAGCGACCGGCTCTGGCCGCCGTCGACGTTGAGGCAGGCGCCGGTCACCAGGCTCGCACGCTGCGAGGCGAGGAAGACGACGACGTCGGCGACCTCCTCGGCGCTGCCGAAGCGGCCGATCGGGAGGTTGCGGCGGACGAACTCCGCCATCCCGTCGGGATCCTCTTCGCACCGTCGATCCCAGCTGCCGCCGGGGAAGCGGATCGAGCCGGGCGCCACGCTGTTGACGCGGATGCCGTCGCCGGCCAGCTCGAGCGCCATGATCTTCGCGAGGCTGATCACCGCCGACTTGGTGGTGTTGTAGATCGCCAGCCCGGCACCGCCCGCTTCGCGGCCGAAGATCGACGCGATGAAGAGGATCACCCCGCCGCCGCGATCGCGCATCGACGGGACGACGGCGCGACTGAAGCGACGGTGGCCGTCGAAGTTGAGCGCCATCACCTCGTGCCAGGCGTCGTCGCCGAGGTCGGCGAAGGCTCCCCGCCGGTTGCCGCCGGCGTTGTTGACCAGCACGTCGACGCCACCGAACCGATCGACGACAGTATCGACCGCTCGCCGCGCGGCGTCGGGGTCGGTGATGTCGACGGCGAGCGTCATCACCTCGGCGCCTTCGCCCTCGAGCTCGCGGGCGGTCGCTTCGAGCTGTTCGCGGCCGCGTGCGCAGATCGCCAACCGGCTCCCCTCGCGGGCGAAGCCGCGCGCGATGAAGCTGCCGATCCCCCGGCTGCCGCCGGTGATCAGCACCACCTTGCCGTCGAGCCCGAGGTCCATGGCGCCGGACTCTACACGACGGGTGCGGCGATCTCGGTTGCGGCCCCGCTCGGCGGTGTGATGGAGTTCCATGTCAATCGCTCTCTGGGGCCACCGGCGGACGCGACTCGAAGGAGCTGCTGCCGCGGTGAGGGGTGGGCACGTCGTCCCGGCGGAGCGCTGCGACGACGATGACGGCACCACGACATCGGGCACTCCTCGGCTCGGCGCCGTCTCGCGCCGCCGCGTTGTGGGGAGGGTTGGTGGCGATCTACGCCGCCATCGCCTATCTCGCCCCCCTCGACGACCGGACGGTCGCCCGCCTCTCCGACGTCGCCTGGCTGGTGTTCTCGCTGGCCGCCGCCGCCCGCTCGTTCGTCACCGCCCGGCGCGGGAAGGGGGCGCAGCGTCGCGGCTGGATGTTCCTCGGCGCCGCCGCCCTCAGCTGGGCGGCGGGGATGGTCTACCTGCTCGTCAACCAGTGGCTCGATCCCAGCTTCCCCCCCTATCCGACCCTCGCCAACTACCTGTTCGTCGGCTTCGCGCCGCTGTTCATGGTCGGCCTCTTCGAGCTGCGGCCGCCGACCGGGCCGCGGGTCTCGGTCGCTTCGCGGGTCGCCAACCTGGCGCTGATCGCCTTCGCCGTCGTCGTCTCGACCACCATCGTCCTCTACGAGCCGCTGCTCCAGACCCGCCAGCCGTTCGAGGTCACGGTCTTTTCCATCGTCGACCCCGCCGCCTTCCTCGCCGCGGCGCTCTTCGCCCTGGCGCTGCGCTGGCTGCGGGGGCTCGCGGTGGTGCGTGCCGCCGCCGACCTGCTGGTGGCGGCGATCGTCCTCCACGCCACCGCCGATCTCGTCTACTTCAGCTGGGTGCAGAGCGGCGGCCTCTACGAGCTGCACATCGAGTTCGTCTGGCTGCTCGCCTTCACCGCCCAGATCGTCGCCGCGCACCTCGGCGAGCGCGATGCGAAGCCGCTCGCGAGCCGGGCGCCGAGCCCTTCGCGCTCGGAGCCGGTGCAGGCGGTCTTGCCGGCCGCGCTGATCCTGCTGATGGTCGGCACCGCCCTTCTCTACTGGGACAACATGACGGAGCGGTGGTCGCGCATCGGGCTGCCGGTACTGGTGCTCTTCGGCCTCACCCTCGGCCTGCGCGAATGGCTCGCCGACCGCCGCGAGGGGCGGCTCTTCCGCTCGCTCGAGCGCTCCGAGCACCGTTTCCGCGAGCTGCTGGCGACCAGCCCCGCCGTGCTGTTCACCTCGCGCCCCGAGCGGGAGCCGCGAGCGACCTTCGTCAGTCGCAACGTGGAGCCGGAGTTCGGGGTTCCCGCCGAAGATCCGACCCTGTGGGCGTCGCGCGTCCACCCCGATGACGCCGCCGCCGAGCGGGCCGACTTCACTCGCGTCCTCGACACCAGCGCGGCGGGCAGCGAATTCCGCCTCCTCGACGGCTCGGGCGACTATCGCTGGGTCTACCGGCGCCTGCTGCTCACCCGTGACGAGCAGGGCGACCCGCGGGAGGTCGTCGGCTCGATGATCGACATCACCCCGATCAAACGGCTGGAATCGAAGCTGCTGCGCACCCAGCGGCTCGAGGCGGTCGGCAAGCTCGCCGGCGGCATCGCCCACGACTTCAACAACCTCCTGACCACCATCCTCGGCAGCGCCGAGCTGGCGCTCGCCGACCCGCGCACCGCCGACGCCGCCCGCGGCCATCTCGAGGCGATCGAGGCGGCGGGGCTCACCGCCGCCGACATGACCCGCCAGCTGCTGACCTTCAGCAGCCGGCACGCGGTGCGCCTCGAGCGCATCGACGTCAACGAGGTGGTCGGCGAGATCTCCCGCCTGCTGCTGCGGCTGCTGCCCGAAGACGTCGAGCTCACCGTGGTCGAGCGGGCGTCGGAGGTGGCGATCCTCTCCGACCGCGGCCAGCTCGAGCAGCTGGTCGTCAACCTGGTGCTCAACAGCCGCGACGCGATGCCGGACGGCGGCTCGCTGGTGATCGAGATCGATCGCGCCATCGACCCCGACGGCGGTGCCCATGCGGTCCTGACCGTCAGCGACGAGGGGACCGGGATGGAGGAAGAGGTCGCGGCTCGCGCGTTCGAGCCCTTCTTCTCCACCAAACCTCGCGACCGCGGCACCGGGCTCGGCCTGTCGACCGTCCACGGCATCGTCCACCAGCACGGCGGCACCGTCGAGCTCAGCTCCACCCCCGGCTTCGGGACGACGGTGCAGATCCGCCTGCCGGTCACCGACGCGCCGCCGGCCGCGGCACCGGCGCCCGCGGCCACCGTCACCGCCGCCGGCCGCGGCGAGCGGCTGCTGGTGGTGGAGGACGACGCGGCGATCGCCGGCCTCCTCGAGCGCGCCCTCGGCAGAGCCGGCTACACGGTCGAGACCGCGAGCAGCGCCGAGGCGGGCCTCGAGCGCGCCCGCGCCCGCTCGCGAGCGTACGACCTGCTGCTGACCGACATCGTCCTCCCGGGGATCAACGGTCGCCGGCTCGCCGAGATCGTGCGCGACGAGCGACTCGCCGACCGGGTGATCTTCATGTCGGGCTACACCGACGATCTGCGGCTGCTGAAGGGGATCGAGCGCGGCGACGTGCCGCTGCTGCGCAAACCGATGCGCCTCGACGAGGTCGTGTCGACGGTGAGCGACGTGCTCTCGCGGGACCCGCGGGCCGGGCTACCGTCACCGGCGACCGGCTCCGGCTGAGATCACTCGACGACCGAGGTCCAGGCGGCGGTCGAGCCGCTCTCGAAGTCGTCGGAGAAGATCGTCGTCCCGGCGGCGGCGCCGTAGCGCGCGGTCAGGTAGTCGCGCTCTTCGGTGTTGACGTTGCGGTACATGCCGGCGACGGCGATCCGCCCGTCGGCGCCGACGGTCACGGCACGGCCGTAGGTGAACTCGGCCTCGCCGCCGGCGATGTTGTCGACCTGCACCAGCTCCCCGCTCTCGGAGGCGTAGCGCAGGAGCACCAGCTCGCCGGTGTTCTGTCCGGTGACGACCGGATTGCCGGAGCGATCGATCTCGAGGTCGCTCGGCACGTCGAAGAAGCCGACGCCGTCCTCGCCGTAGGTGTGAGACCAGAGCAGGGCGCCGTCGAGAGGGTCGTAGCGCTGGGTGGTGATGTTGTCGTTGAAGTTGCTCTCGTTGCAGTCGGGGTCGGCCCAACCGGTGACGAACACGGCCCCCGAGGCGCCGAGCTCGATCTCGGTGGCGACGCTGCACGCCGCCGGCGCTTCGGTCCGCACCCAGGACCGCTCGCCGGTCGCGCCGTCGTAGCGCAGGGTGACGTACTTGAAGCCGGACTGGTAGGAGCCGCCGGTGACATAAACGTCGCCGGCGGAGTCGATCGCCAGGTCGTTGCCCCCCTCGTTGGGGCCGACGGAGTAGCGGTCGGACCACAGGACCAGGCCGTCGGAGCCGCGGTACTTGACGGTGTAGAAGTCGCCCGTGGCGCCGCCCGCCTCGTTGGAGGCGCCGGTGACGACGACGTCGCCGGCGCCGTCGAGCCGCACCGCCGTCGGCACGTCGTGGGCGAAGAGGAAGGCGCCGGGGCCCTGGTAGCGCTGTGCCCAGATCTCGGCGCCGGTCGCGGCGAGCCGGACCGTGTAGTAGTCGTTCTCCTCGTCGGTCCAGCTCGAGCCGGTGACGATGATGTCGCCCGACGGGTCGACGACGAACGACCGTGGATCGTCGATGCCGCCCGCATCGTGCTCGACGGTGTCGAGCAGCGTACCCGAGCCGGGGTCGTAGCGCAGCACCAGGAAGTTGCCGTTGCTCCGGCCGAGCACCAGCAGGTCTCCGGCGGGATCGAACGCCAGCCGGTAGCCGAGGTCCTGCCCTCCGCCGTCGTACTGGTGCACCCACCGCAAGTTCCCCGCAGCGTCGTAGCTGACCGTCAGCATGTCCCAGGTCGAGAGGTTGGAGAAGCCGGCCGAGCCGGTGACGTAGGCGTTGCCGTCGGCGTCGGTGAGAACGTCGGCCGCCTCGTCCTTGCGGTCGTCCTCGGTGGCGAAGCGGGCGACCCACAACGGCTCTTGCGCGGCTGCGCCGACCGGGATCGCCGCCGCCAGCAGCAGCGCCCAGCCTCGAGGCCGGGAGCGGCCGCCGGCGCGGGCACGGGAGAAGGCATCGCGTCTCATCGCAGATCACCCTAGGCGGCGCCGGATGACAGCGCGGTGACGACGCCCGATCGCAACGCGCGGTCGCGACGGCCCAGGCGTGGCCGCCGCTGGTGACGGCCCGCGTCCGTGACGGCCCGTTCCTGACGGCCCCGTCGTGACGGCCCGTTCCTGACGGCCCGGTCGTGACGGCTGGGGCGACGGCCCGCGACGACGGCCCGGGGGCAACGGCCGGCGACGACCCCGGCGGCGCGAGCGCCTGCTATCGTCGGCTCGACAACCCCAGCAGAGGAGAGAGGCCATGACCCTCAGGATCAACGACGAGGCGCCGGACTTCAGCGCCGAGACGACGCAGGGCACCATCCGCTTCCACGACTGGATCGGGGACGGCTGGGCGGTGCTGTTCTCCCACCCCAAGGACTTCACCCCCGTCTGCACCACCGAGCTCGGCGCCGTCGCGGCGCTCGAGGAGGAGTTCGCGAGGCGCAACTGCAAGATCATCGGCATCAGCGTCGACGGCGTCAGCGACCACCGGCGTTGGTCGGACGACATCGAGCGGGTGACCGGGCACGCGGTGACGTATCCGCTGATCGGCGACCCCGATCTGTCGATCGTCAAGCTCTACGACATGCTGCCCGGCGACGCCGGCGACACGTCCGAGGGGCGCACGCCGGTCGACAACGCGACCGCGCGCTCGGTCTTCGTCATCGGCCCCGACAAGCGGATCAAGGCGACGCTCACCTACCCGATGAGCACCGGGCGCAACTTCGCCGAGATCCTGCGGCTGGTCGACTCGTGCCAGCTCACCGCCAACGAGCAGGTCGCCACGCCGGCCAACTGGCAGCAGGGGGACGACGTGGTGATCCTGCCCGCGGTGTCGGACGACGCCGCCCGCGAGAAGTACCCCGACGGCTGGGAGGCGCCGGTCCCCTACATCCGGCTGGTGCCGCAGCCGCGCTCCGACTGATCGCGGCGATCCGCCGGCCCCGAGGGGGCGTCACATCGAGATCGACCCCTTTCGGAAGTCGGTGGCGCCGATCATCGCGTTGATCAGCACCGGCTTGCCGACCGTGGCGGCCGCCCGCGCCGCTTCGAGGGTCGGCTCGATCATGTTGGGGGCGTCGAGCAGCAGCCCGCGACCACCGTACCCCTCCGCAACCGCCTGGTAGTTGGTGCGGCGCAGTACGGTGCCCACGTCGTCCTTCAGGATCTCCACCTGCTCGCGCGCGATCTGCGCCCAGCTGCCGTCGTTGCCGACCAGGGCGATCACCGGCAGGCGGTGGCGGACGAAGGTGTCGAACTCGGCGAGGCTGTAGGCGGCGGACCCGTCGCCGTAGACGATCCACACCTCGGCCTCCGGGCGACAGAGCTTGGCCCCCAGCGCGAAGCCGGCGCCGACGCCGAGGGTGCCGAACGCTCCGGGGTCGAGCCACGACAGCGGCGAGCGCGGCCACAGGGTGTAGGAGGCGGTGGCGACGAAGTCACCGCCGTCGGCGACCAGCACCGCGTCGTCGGCGAGGAACGGGTCGAGCTGCCGGAAGAGGCGCAGCGGGTGCACGCCGGCGACCGACTGTTCGGCCCGCTCGTCGATGTCCGCCTCCCGCTCGCCTTCGCGGTCCCGTAACGTCGCCCACCACTCCTCGATCCGGTCGGCGTCGACCGCCACCCGGCCGGCGAGCGCCCGCAGGCAGCGGCCGGGGTCGCCGAGCATCGCGATGTCCGGCTTGCGGTTCTTGAACAGGTCGTCGACGCTGCGGTTCACCGACAGCAGGGTCGCGCGGCGCGAGATGCGACGGCCGTAGTCGAGGCGGAAGTCGCAGGGGACGCCCGCCAGCAGCACGAGGTCGGCCTCCTTCAGCGCCTCGCTGCGACGATGTCGCAGCTGCAGCGGATGCTCACGACCGAGGAGGCCGCGGGCCATCCCCGACAGGTAGACCGGCATGCCGAGCGTCTCGACGGCCGTAGCGGTGTCGGCGATCGTCGCGGCGTCGAGCGTCGCCTGGCTGCCGACCAGCAGCACCGGCCGCGAGGCGGCGGCGATCGCCTTGACCGCCCGCCGCAACCGCCGCTCACCGACCTCCTCGATGCGCGGCTGGGCGACGCTGCCGAGATGCGGCCGCTCGGCGCCGCGGAAGAGGCGATGGGTGTGCCAGCGGAGGTAGAGCGTCTCGAGGCTGCGGCCGCGCGATCGCTCGTCGACGCCGTTGGTCGCCACGCCGTACCAGCTGCGCACCAGCTCGTCGTCGTAGAGGAGGTCCATCGGCAGCTCGACGAAGACCGGGCCGGGGACGCCGGCGAGCGCCGTCGCGAAGGCGTGCTCGAGCACCGGGGCGATGTCGGCCACCCGCCGCACGCTCGTCGCCCACTTGACGTGCGGCTCCATCAACGCCATCTGGTCGATGTCCTGCAACGATCCGCGGTCCTCGAGCACTGTCGCCGTCGCCCCGCCCAGCAGGATCACCGGCGACTGCGCGAGCTGGGCGTTCTTGATCGCCGTCACCGTGTTGGTGACGCCCGGTCCGGCGGTGACGGCGGCGACCCCCGGCACGCCGGTGAGCCGCGCCACCGCGTCGGCGGCGAAGACCGCGTTGACCTCGTGGCGGACGTCGACGACGCGCACACCGAGGCGCTTCGACTCCACCAGGATCGGTGAGATGTGGCCGCCGCAGAGCGTGAACAGGAAGGGGACGCCGCGCTCGACCAGAGCGCGGGCGACGATCTCTCCGCCGTTCACTCCAGCGTCTCCAGCACGTGGCGGTCGAGCACGAAGCAGGTGAGGATGGCGCGCAGCACCGGGCGCGTGCCGACCCGCCCCTCGACCCGTACGATCCGCTTGCGCCCCTCCTCGCTCTCGACCGTCGCCGCCAGGGCGACCGCCTCGCCGACCACCACCGGGGCGAGGAAGCGCGCCTCGGCCGAGCCGAGCACGACGTTGGGGTCGTTGACCGCCAGCATCGCGGCGTGATCGGCGGCGCCGAAGACGAAGCCGCCGTGCACCAGCCCCTGGGCGTCGACCGCCATCCGCTGACGGGTGGTGAGCACCACCTCCGCCCTCCGCTCCTCGACCAGCACCGGCTCGCCGCACAGCTCGCGGTCGATCTGCGGGTGGGTGTCGATCCTCATCGCCGGGGCATTCTACGGCCGCGGCGCCGGATCGAGGTGGCCGAGATCGGAATCGCCCATCTCCACCCGTCGATCGGGGAACAGCTCGCGCCAGCGGTCGGTGACCCGTGCCGCCACCCGCGGATCGCAGAACAGCTCCTCCGGGAAGTCGGGAGCGGTGCGGGCGTCGATGACGATCGGCGGCCGGTAGGCGAGGTGGTTGCGCTCGACCGCGGCGTCGGCGGCGTGGAGGTCGGTCGCCGGATCGAAGCGGGTGAAGGTCGTCCAGAGGAAGTTGGCGCTGCTCGCCGCCGCCCGCGCCGGCTCGTCCGTCACCACCACCAGCGGCCAGTCGGCGAAGGCGGGGTGAGAGGCGATGCGGGCGCCGAAACCAGGCTCGTCGCGCTTCGACGGGCCGCCGACCAGCAGACAGCCGGGGCAGAACGGCTCGACACCGCCGACGCCGGCGGGGAGCTCGGCGGCGGAGAACGCCTCCGGCAGCCGGCGGACCGGTTCGCCGAGGCCGAGCCAGACCCCCTTCGACCCTTCGTTGACCCGCGGTCCGGTGTAGTCGAGGGTGTCCATCGACAGATTGCTGAAGACGAAGAGATCGGTCTCCGGTCGCGTCCGCTCGAGCAGGTGGACCAGCGTGGCGGGGACATCGCGCAGATCGATCGGTCGGTCGACGACCAGCAGGAACTTGGTCAGCGACAGCTGCCCCTCGCCGAGGATGCGGAAGGCGCTCGCCATCGCCTCCCGCTTGTAGCGCTCCCGCACCACCGCCGCGGCGAGCGAGTGGTAGCCGGTCTCACCGTACGACCAGAGATCGCGCACCCCCGGCATCACCAGCGGGAAGAGCGGCGACAGCAGCTCCTGCAGCAGGTCACCGATGTAGAAGTCCTCCTGCCGCGGCTTGCCGACCACGGTCGCCGGCAGGATCGCGTCGCGCCGGTGGTGGAGGTGCTCGACCTCGAGCACCGGATAGTCGTGGCGCAGCGAGTAGTAGCCGTAGTGGTCGCCGAACGGCCCCTCGGGGCGGCGGACGCCCGGCGGCACCCGACCCTCGAGGGCGAACTCGGCGTCGGCGAGCAGACGGTGGGGGCCCTCTCCGGGGGTCATCCGCAACCGGCGGCCCGCGAGCATCGACGCCAGCATCAGCTCCGGCACGTTCTCCGGCAGCGGCGCGATCGCCGCCAGCACCAGCGCCGGCGGCCCGCCGAGGAAGACGGTGACCGGCAGCGGCTCGCCGCGCGCCTCCGCCTCGGCGTAGTGGAAGCCGCCCCCCTTGCCGATCTGCCAGTGCATGCCGGCGGTCGACGGGTCGTGGATCTGCATGCGGTACATGCCGACGTTGTGGCCGCTGCCGCTCGGCGACTCGGTGTAGACCGTCGGCAGGGTGAGGAACGGTCCGCCGTCCTGCGGCCAGGTGGTCGGCGCCGGCAGCCGGTCGAGGCGCACCGGCCGCATCGCCGCTTCGCGCACCGGGCCGGCGCCGACGCGGCGGATGCCGACCTTCAGCAGCCGCCCGCCGACGTCGCGCGCGCCCCACAGCTTGCGCAGCGACGGCGGCATCAGCTCGACCGGCAGCGCCGCGACGCGCCGCACCAGCTCGAACGGCTCGCGGCCGAAGGCGAGCTCCGCCCGTCGCGCGGTGCCGAACAGGTTGGTGACCAGAGGGAAGTCGGCGCCGCGAACGTTGCGGAACAGCAACGCCGGCCCGCCGGCGGCGATCACCCGGCGGTGGATCTCCGCGACCTCCTGGTCGGCGTCGACCTCCGCCTCGACCTCGACCAGCTCGTCGCTCGCGCGCAGCGCCGCCAGGAACGCTCTGAGGTCGGGAAACGCCACGGGCCGCTAGTTTAGCGGCGCGCGGTCAGCTCCCGTCGCGCATCCGCAGGACGACGAAGGTGATGTCGTCGGCCGGCGCGGTCGCCGGATGCCAGTCGTCGGCGAAGGTCGCCAGACGGTCGATGATCTCCGACGGCTCCCGCCCGCAGGCGCCCTCGAACAGCTCCCGCACCTTCTCGTAGCCGACCGGCTCGCCCTCCTCGTTGGGCAGCTCCGGGAAGCCGTCGCTCATCAGCAGCACGGTGTCGCCCGGGCGCAGCTCGTGGGTCGCCTCCTCGTAGCTGCAGCGTGCCATGCCGCCGAGTGGCAGGCCGGAGAGCGCCAGCTCCTCGACGTCCCCCTCCGGGTGGCAGATCAGCAGCGGCGGCATGCCCGCCGACGAGATCTTGAGCGTCCGTCCCTCGATGCGCGCCAGCATCAGCGCCATCGCCATGCGGCCGAGCCGCATGCTGCGGATCGCCTCCGCCGCCGCCGACAGGAAGCGGGCCAGCTCCTCGCCCCCCCACCAGGCGGTGAACAGGCTCTTGATCACCGTCACCATGGTGCCCGCCTTGGCGCCGTGTCCGGTGGCGTCGCCGATCACCGTGGTGAGCGCTCCGTTGTCGCTCACCTTGAAGTCGTAGTAGTCGCCGCCGACCTCGGTCGCGGTGCGCATGAAGACGGCGATCTCGACGTCGGGGTGGTCGGGGAGCCGGCGCGGCAGCAGCGACAGCTGGAACTGGCGCGCCTCCTCGAGCTCTCGACCCTTGCGGTCGTTCTCGACCTCGAGCAGCTGCTGCTGCAGCTGGGTCTGCACCAGCTGCTCCTGGTGCTCGGCGAGCTCCTTGGCCATGCGGTTGAACGACAGCGCGAGCTTGCCGACCTCGTCGCGCGACCGCACCGGCACCCGCACGTCCCAGTTGCCGGCGGCGATCCGCTCGGAACCGGCGGTCAGCTCCTCGAGGTCACGGGTGATGCGGCGCGACATCGGCACGACGCCGATCAGCGCCAGGCCGACCAGCCCGAGGCCGACACCGAAGTTGCGGCCGGCGGTGGCGCGCAGCTTCCGCACCGACTTCTGGATCGGGCGCGCGATGCCGAAGGTGAGATCCGACTCCTCGTCGTCGAGGAAGGCGACCACCCAGTCGGGCGACTTCGCCTCCTTGACGAACCGGCCGTCGTCGATCAGGCCGGCGCGCCGCAACGACGCCTCGTCCGTCGCCTCGGCGTAGTAGACGCGCCCGTCGGCATCGAAGGCGAACGGCACCTCGCCCTGGGTGCGGTCCGCTTCGGCGAGCACCTCCGACACCACCCGCGTGGCGAGGACGCCCGCCCGCAGGCGGCCGATCTCCTCGCCCGCCACTTCGACCGGGCAGTCGTACTGGCTGCCGAGCACCGTCTTCGCCTGCAGCTGGCGTTGTTCCCGCCGCTGGAGCTCGTGCTTCTCGAGCGCAGAGAGCTTCTTGAAGGCGAGCTTCTTGACCCGCGACAGCTCCCGCGAGAACTCCTTCAGCCGTTCCCGCTCGGCGGGATCGAGGTCGGGGGACTTCAGCGAGTCCTTGACCGACGCCAGCGTGGCGGCGGCGATGTCGGCCCCGAGGCCGGTCATGTCGAGCTGGTGGCGCTCGGTCAACACCTCGTCGGTCTGCCACGCGTCGGCGAGCTGCTCCGGGCTGACACTCAGCAACGTCTCGAGCTCGATCAGCAGCGGCTCGATGTCGGGGACGTCGCCGACGGGCGGCGCGGGGATCGCCTTCGGCGCTGGCGGCGCCGGGATGAACTCCAGCGTGTCGACGTACGGGGCGAGCTTGGCGAGCCGCTCCTGGTAGTCGCCGCCGAGGGCGCCGTCGGCCAGCAGCGCCTGCCACGGCAGCTCGTGCAGCTCCTGCACGCGAGCGGCGAGCTCCGCCCGCGTCGACGCCATCCGGTCGCTCAACCCCTCGGCGAGCTCCCAGGTCTCGATCAGCACCGCCTGGCGCAGCGCCTGGTTCGACGACACGTACGAATACGACACGATCGCCGCCAGCGGCACGACCGACAGCAGCAGGAACCAGACGACGATCTTGGTGCGAAGGCTCATCGACCTCTCTGACTACGAAAACGCCGCGCCCAGGTTGCGGTTCCGACCCTCGCCTCCGTGCCGCGTCCCGGGCCGGCAAAACGTCGCTCTACCACCGGTTCTGACCCCGTCAACCACATCCCGGTTCCCGTTCTTCCGTCCTTCTCCTCGCTCTCTCGCGGGCCGGAGCCGCCTCGCCGCCGGCAGCCGTGCGACGGTGTCGACCGTCCCGCCCGTGCTAGCCTACCGGCTCACATTTCCAGGAGGGAACATGAAGCGACTCGTCGTCTCCTCGCTGCTGCTCGCGCTCGCCCCCGCCGCCGGCTGGGCGCAGTCGGACACCCAGCTGCCCGGCCAGAATCCCAACGGCCCGCAGCCCCACGGCTGGATCCAGCCGCTCGGTCCCCCGCTGTGGGACAACGGCGGGCCCGACGGCGTCAACGGCTTCTCCAACGGTACGGTGGGGGCGGTCGGCGCGCGCCGCGCGCTGCTCGACGACTTCGTGGTGCCGGGGCCCGACAGCTGGAGCGTCGAGAACTTCACGTGGACGCACGTGTGGAACACGTTGACGCCGCCCGCGGGGACCGGTCACGAGCTGCGGTTCGTCGCCGACGCCGCCGGCGCACCCGACCTCGGCGCGGTCATCGCCGTCGCCAACGTCACCAGCTACACCGAGGTCGCCACCGGCAACATCTTCTTCAGCCGGCCCGAAGCCGAGTCGATGTCGACCTTCGATCCGATCCTGCTGGGCCCCGGCACCTACTGGTTCGAGCACCTGATCGTCGGCCCGGAGAACAACTTCCAGCTCACCGCGCCGCGGATGGGCACCGAATGCTGGGTCAACTACGACGACCTCGGCTTCACGCCGTGCTTCGATCAGTTCGGCATCGACACCGACGTCAACTTCCGCATCGGCGGCACGGTGGTGATCCCCGCCGAGCTGATCGAGGTCGGCATCGACTGAGCCGGTCGTCAGCGGAACACCGGCCGGCCGGCGGCGAGCGCCGCCCGCACCCGGCCGTGGAGGGCGAACACCTCGGGCCGGGTCAGCTTCGCTCCCGGC
>JBPEXA010000156.1:0-1599 GCA_052032135.1 Thermoanaerobaculia bacterium
GATCGTCAGCGGCGACCGGGTGTTCGTGGTCGGCGCGGTCGACAACGAGCGCGAGGTGGCGCTCGCCCTCGATCGCGCCACCGGTGAAGAGATCTGGCGCACGTCGTGGGCGGCGACCGGCAAGGTGCCGTTCTTCGCCAAGAAGAACGGCGAATGGGTGCGCTCGACGCCCGTTCACGACGGCGAAGCTCTCTACGTCGGCGGCATCGAGGAGGTGCTGGTCAAGCTCGACGCCGCCACCGGTGAGGAGCGCTGGCGGGTCGACTTCCCGCAGCGCTTCGGCACCAAGGTGCCGGACTTCGGCTTCGCCAGCTCACCGCTCGTCGACGGCGAAGCGCTGTACGTCCAGGCCGCCAACTCGGTGGTGAAGATCGACCGGGAGACCGGCGAGACGCTCTGGCGCGCGCTCGAGAGCACGGGCGACATGATGGTCAGCGGCGCCTTCTCGTCCCCGGTGATCGCCGAGCTCGCCGGCCGGCGCCAGCTGGTCGTCCAGACGCGCACCACACTGCACGGTGTCGACCTCGACAGCGGCGACTCTCTGTGGTCGCACGAGGTCCCCAACTTCCGCGGCATGAACATCCTCACCCCGGTGGTGCATGGTGACGGGGTGCTGACCAGCTCCTACCGCAATCGGACCTTCTTCTACGAGATCAGCCACGCCGACGGTGAATGGAGCGTCAGCGAGCGGTGGACCCACAAAGCGCACGGCTACATGTCGACGCCGGTGGTGATCGACGGCCATGCCTACCTCCACCTCGGCAACGGCCGTCTCGCCTGCCTCGATCTCGAGAGCGGTGAGGAGCGCTGGATCTCGAAGCCGTTCGGCGACTACTGGAGCATGGTGACCCAGGGCGACAAACTGCTCGCCCTCGACGCCGCGGGCGAGCTCCACCTGTTGCGCCACAACCCGAGCGACCTCGAGCTGCTCGGATCGCGGGAGATCGCTCGCCAGCCGACCTGGGGTCACCTGGCGGTCAGCGGCGACGAGATCTTCGTGCGCGAGCTGCGGGCGGTCGCCGCCTACCGCTGGCCGGGCCGAAGCGGCGGTAGCCCCGCTCCGAGCCCGTAGCGGTTCGCGGCCGCCTCAATCAGTCGCTGCAGCGAATCGGTCGGGAGTGCAGCCGACCTCCGGGAAGCGCCGCAGCACCTGGCGATCGAGAGTGACCAGCGGCACTTCCAGCGCTTGCGCCAGCGCCACGTAGTCGCAGTCGTAGGCTGAGCACCCGCTCTCGAGAGCCAACTGGAGCACTCGGGCCGGCTCGACGTCCTGCTCGGCGACGATCAGCTCGAGAGCGAGATCGAGGGCCGCATGAGCGCCCTCCGGCCGCAGGCGGTCGGTGCGCACCTGCCGGGCGAGAATGCTGCGCAGCTCGCTGCGCCACAACGGGGGTGCCGCCCAGTCGGGATCGAGCTCGTGGACGGCCTCGACCGCCGACGTCTTCGGTGTCGGCAGGAGGAGGGCAGCGAGGACGTTGACATCGACGACGATCACGAACGGCCGCTGCGCTTCGAGCCCTCGAGCGCCTTCATCGCCAGCGGCGGGCCGTGCCAGGCGGCGCGCAGCTCGACGGCGCGCTGTCGCAGCTCGTCGGGGCT
>JBPEXA010000157.1:0-2829 GCA_052032135.1 Thermoanaerobaculia bacterium
GGCCGCGACGGCGGCTGCGCCGCGCTGCTGACCCGGCTGCTCGCCTGCGAGGCGGCGACGGTGGTCAACAACAACGCCGCCGCGACGCTGGTGGCGCTCGCCGCGACCGCGGAAGGGCGCCGGGTGATCGTGTCGCGCGGCGAGCTGGTCGAGATCGGCGGCTCCTACCGGATCCCCGAGATCATCGCCCAGAGCGGTGCCGTGATGACAGAGGTCGGCACCACCAACCGCACCCACCTCGAGGACTACGCGCGCGCCATCGACGACGCCGACGAGCCGGTCGGAGCTCTGCTCAAGGTGCACACCTCCAACTACCGCGTCGTCGGCTTCGCCGGCGCCGTCGCCATCGACGACCTCGTCGCGCTGGGGCGCGAGCGGGGCGTCCCGGTGCTCCACGACCTCGGGTCGGGCTGCCTGGTCGACCTGCCGCTGCCCGGTGAGCCGCCTGCCGACTGGTTCCGCGAACAGTCCGCCGCCCGCTCGCTGGAGGTCGGTGCCGACCTCGTCTGCTGCAGCGGCGACAAGCTGCTCGGCGGCCCTCAGGCGGGTCTCCTCGCCGGCACCGCGGAGGCTGTCGATCGCTGCCGACGCCATCCGCTCTTCCGTGCCGTCCGCCCCGGCCGCCTCACCTACACCGCCCTCGAGGCGACGCTGCGGCTCTACCTCGACGGCGCCGAAGCGGCGATCGGCCGCGTCCCCGCGTTGGCCCGCCTCGTCGAGCCAGCGGCAGCGGTCGAGGCGCGCGCTCGCAGCCTCGCCGACCGTCTCGACGGCACCGCCGGCCTCGACGCCGAGGTCGTCACCAGCACCGCGCGTGCCGGCAGCGGCGCGCTCCCACTGGTCGAGATCCCGAGCTCCGCGCTGCGGATCGCCGTCGCCGGCCTGCCGGCGGAGCGGCTCGCCGCCGCCCTGCGCACCGGCACCCCCGCCGTCCTGCCGCGGATCCGCGACGACCGCGTCCTCCTCGACCTGCGCACGGTCACCGACGACGAGCTCGACGAGCTCGTCGAGGCGGTGCGGGCGACCGTGCCCGACTAGAGCGTCGGCGGCACCGACGGCGCCCGCCGCCGTGACACAATCCGCCCCCATGACCGATCACGAGCCCTGGCAACCGTGGATCCACGAGCTGCGCCAGCGGCTCGAGTCGCCCGAGCCGACCCGGCTCGACGACGACCACCGCGGCCGGGCCGCCTCGGTGCTGGTGCCGGTGCACGTCGACGCCGGCGAGCTGTGGCTGACCCTCACCAAGCGGGCGGAGAACCTGATGCACCACGGCGGTCAGATCGCCTTCCCCGGTGGCGGTCGTGACCCCGGTGAGGACGAGTGGGAGGCGGCGCTCCGCGAGGCGGAGGAGGAGATCGGTGTCGACCCCGGGCGGGTCGTGCAGCTCGGCTACCTCGACGAGATCTACGCCGAGGTCAGCGACTACCGGATCCAGCCGTGCGTCGGCGTCCTCCCCCACCCGTTCGAGCCGCGGCCGAACCCCGACGAGATCGACGACGTCTTCTCCATCCCGATCCTGCAGTTCACCGACGTGCGGGTGATCGAGGAGCGCGTCGTCGAGTGGCAGGGGCAGGAGCGGCAGATCCGCGTGTACCACGTCGGCCGCCACCCGGTGTGGGGGCTCACCGCGCGAATGATCCAGAACCTGCTCGAGCGGCTCGGCTTCGTCGAGGTGGGCGCCGACGAGCCGCTCGAATCGAGCTGACGGCGCCTAGCCGATCTGCTCGCTCAACCACGCCTCGATGAAGGGATCGAGGTCGCCGTCGAGGACCGCGTCCGCGTTCCCGATCTCGGTGCCGGTGCGATGGTCCTTGACCATCCGGTACGGGTGGAGGACGTAGCTGCGGATCTGGCTCCCCCAGGCGATCTCCTTCTTCTGCCCCTCGCGCTCCGCCGCCTCCTCCTGCCGCTTCTTCATCTCGAGATCGTAGAGGCGGGCCTTGAGCATCTTGAGCGCCATCGCGCGGTTCTTGTGCTGCGAACGCTCGTTCTGGCACGACACCACGGTGTTGGTCGGCAGGTGGGTCATGCGCACCGCGGAGTCGGTCTTGTTGACGTGCTGGCCGCCGGCTCCCGAAGCGCGATAGGTGTCGACGCGCACATCCTTGTCCTCGATCTCGATCTCGACGTCGTCGTCGACCTCCGGGTAGACGTAGACCGAGGCGAACGAGGTGTGGCGCCGGCTGGCGGCGTCGTAGGGGCTGATGCGCACCAGGCGGTGGACGCCGCTCTCCCCCTGCAGGTATCCGTAGGCGTTCTGGCCTCGCACCGCGAACTCGGCGCTCTTGATCCCCGCCTCTTCGCCGTCGAGGCGCGACAGCAGCTCGACCTCGTACCCCTTCGCCTCCGCCCACCGCAGATACATGCGCAGCAGCACCTCCGCCCAGTCCTGGGACTCGGTGCCGCCGGCGCCCGGATGGATGTCGACGAGCGCGTTCTTCTCGTCGTCGGGGCCGGAGAGCTTCATCTCGAGCTCGAGCGTCTTGAGCCGCGGCTCGAGCTCGCCGAGGTAGTCGAGCAGCTCGGCGTCCGCTTCTCCTTCCGCCAGCAGCTCGCCCCACGCTTCGAGCTCGTCGCGATCCTCGCGCAGCTTCTCGAGGGTCGCGACCTTGCGCTCGACGGCGCTGCGCTCGCGCAGCACCGGCGCGCTCTTCGACGGGTCGTCCCAGAAGCCGGGGGCCTGGGACTGCCGGTCGAGCTCCGCTAGCCGCGCTTCCGGGTCGGCCTGTTCAAAGATACCCCCGGAGCCGGACCACCTGCTCGGTCAAAGCGTCGATGCGCTGCTGCACCTCGACGGCAGCATTGGGGTTCTCGCTGGCGGTCTTG
>JBPEXA010000158.1:0-1969 GCA_052032135.1 Thermoanaerobaculia bacterium
TCGGCGCCGTAATTGCCGCTCGTGGGATAGGTGGCGTCGTCGGCCTCGACCGCCTGCAGCCAGGCGATGACCTCGTCGTAGTCGCTGCCGCCGCCATTGCCGAAGCTGTCGGTGTCCGACACCAGCAGGAAGGCGTTGTCGACCCCGCCCTCCGGGGTGAAGAGCAGGCCCGCGCGCGAGCCCTCGGCGCGGGTCGGGTTGGGATGGCCGCCATAGACATAGGTCAGCCCGTCGACCGTGTAGGTCTGCGCCCCGCCCTGCCCAGCCGAGAGGCTGCGCCCGGCGAGGTCATCCGAACGCGTCACCTCGTGCATCTGGTCGAAGTTCTTCGGGTTCCAGTTGACGAGGCTCAGCGGGTCGGAATTGCTGCCGTCGCCGTTGTTGAGGTTGAGCGCGATGTAGCCCGCGGCCTGCGCGAAATCGACGATGCCGCCATCGTCGCCCGCCTCGCCCACGGGCCGGCCGCCCCAGGTGTTGTTGGCGCCGTTGTCGTAGGTGAAGACCCGGCCGTCATCGGTCACCTCGACGTCGTAGGCGTTGCGGTAGCCCGCCGAGTAGATGCGGATCGGGCCGTCGGGGTCGATCCGGCCGCCGTTGAAGCCGTCATTGCCGCCGAAGGGGTCGACGTCGTCCGCGCCGCTCAGCGCCGGGTCGTCGAGCGTCGGCACGTCGTAGACATAGGCCCGGCCGTTGTCGTCGAGCACCGGCATGCTCGCCAGCATGGTCAGGTCGATCTCGAGGATCGCCGCCGAATAGGCCGTCTCCTGCTGCCCGGCGAAGTGGTTCGAGGGCGCGCCGGTGTTGGCGTTGCCGCCATTGGCCACCAGCATCCGCTCGGAGACGAGGTGGCCGCTCGCGTCGAGCTCCTGGATCACCTCGAAGCCGTTCAGCGCGTGGTTCTCCTCCGAGCGCGCGAGGCCGCGCACGAGATCGACCGCCTCCCAGCTGTTGGTGCCGGTCTGGGTGAGCTTGGTGATGACGCCGGAATTGGTGTCGAGCCCCTCGTCGGCGCCGTCGCTGCCGGCACCGATCCGGCTGTCGGAGGAGGTGACATAGACCACCACCGCCGGCTTGCCGTCGATCATCACCGGCGCGCCGCTGGCGTCGTATTGCGGGGTGACGTCGATCCCGGTCACCTGCCGCTTGACGGTGGTGTTGTCCGTGCCGTCGTCGTTGTGGTTCGGGATCGTCTTGATCTGGTTCAGCGTGACCTGCTCGGTGACGTAGAACCGCGACGTCGTGTCGGCGTCGTTCGGATCGGGATCGCCGAAGGCGACGGTGAGGATCTTCACGTCGCCATCGACCTCGGTGACGTAAAGCCGCCCGTCCGCGCCCCAGTCCAGCGCCGTGGGCTGGCTCAGCGAGCCGATACCGTTGAGATCAAGCGAACTTGCAGAAAAATTGTTGGAAACGGCCACGACCACTTACCCTTTGAACCTTTTACGGAGACCCAGCGGGGCGCCGAACCCGCGCCGCAACGGCATCCTGCGCGGTCAGAAACTGGGACACCCTCGAGTTATACCCCCCCAAACACCCGCCTCAGCTCCGGTCCGGCTGAACTACCGAACGGGCCAAGACGAAGCTCAAATCAACTGCGCGCCCATCGATACCCTGATCTGCTCCCAAGTCGGTGCTTCAGGTTGATTGCCAGGGCATGCTTGGCCCAGTTTCACCCCGTTCCCAGTGCAGGCGCCATACGACCTTTTGGGCTGGTTCGATTTGAGCCGCCAAGCCACTGGGGGTCAAGTGTCACCGCCCCAAACTACGGCTGATCGTCGGCGGCCTTGTCGCGCATCTCGATGAGGAGGATTCACTGAACACGCCCTGATGGTTAGCTCACGGGGATGCCGGAACCTTCCCCGACCCGTTACCGCACGACGAACTGGGCAGACTACAATGCGGAGCTACGCAAGCGCGGTTCGCTGTCGGACTGGTTCGACCCCGAGATGATCTGGAATGCCGGCAAGAC
>JBPEXA010000159.1:0-1758 GCA_052032135.1 Thermoanaerobaculia bacterium
ATCGGCCCCGACTTCCGCTGCCGGCGGCTCCGCCGTCACACCGCTGTGACGCCGCCGTCGACATCCGGGTCCTGGCTGCGCATACAATCCCCGGCGACCCCGGGAGACGCGAGGGGAGAGGGGCCGTCGCCAGGGTCCACGATCGTGGCGACGGTCCGGGGTCTTTTTCCGACCGGGGTGTCAGAAGGCGAAGCGCACCCCGAGTCGGACGTCGACCGCCGCGTAGCTCAGGGTCGTTGGGCTGCCGCCCGCACGTTCCGAGGTCGTGAGGTCCGCATCTTCGGTTTCGAAGATGCGGCCGTCGAGCGAGATCGCGACCCGGTCGCTCAGCTGAAACGCGGCTCCCAGGATGGCCTGGTAGGCGAAGACGTCGGCATCGTCATCGAGGAGATTCTCGAGAGCGACGATGTCGAAGCCGAAGTCCACGAAGTCGAGGCTGGCGACGCCGAAGCCGCCGCCGATATAGGGCGTGACGCGGTCGGAGTCGCCGAAGTCGTAATAGAAGTTCAGCATCAGCGAGGTGGCGTTGGCGGCGCCGGCCGGGCCTGCCAGCGGAGAGCCGTCGATGACGAGGCTCTCGACCTCGTCCTCGCGCCGTGCGAGCTCCGCCTCGAAGCGGACGGTGTCGCCGTCCCGCCCCAGGGTGACGCCATAGACCGTGCCGCCCTCGTAGCTGGTGTCGATCGTCACCGGGAAGATGTCGAAGCCCGACTGCCAGCTGACGTCGTCGGTGTCGAGGGCGCCGGCCTGGATACCGAAGTAGGGGCCTTCAGCCGCGGCGTAGCCTGGAACGGCGAGGAGGGTCACGGCGAGAAGCCAGAAGCGGGTGCGATGCATGAGGTCTCCTATCGGTCGATTCGTCGGGTCGCGGCAGTACGACGATCCTGACATCTTCTTCGCTGTCGAGGTGGTAGACGTCGCGACGCCGGCTTGCCATGCACTGGCGAGTGGTGCCGCGCCTTCGGCGGAGCGTATAGACTCTGCGCCTTCCGCAGCGACGACTCACCGCCCCATTCGAGGTGCCTCATGTTCGACCGCCCGCATCGCCCGGCTCCGGGCTTCGCCCGTCCACTCGTCCTCTTCGCCATCGCCTTCACGCTCGTGGTCGGCCCATCGGCCGTCGCGGCCGAGGAGGCGCGCCTGCTCCGCTACCCGACGATCCATCGCGACGTCGTCGTCTTCGTCTACGCCGGCGACCTGTGGCGGGCTCCGACCTCCGGCGGGCGGGCGTATCGGCTCACCTCCCACGAGGGGACCGAGCTGACGCCGAAGATCTCGCCCGACGGTGAGTGGGTCGCCTACTCGGCCGAGTACACCGGCACCCGGCAGGTGTACGTCATCCCGTCGGCCGGCGGCGCTCCCCGGCAGCTCACCTTCTACAACGACGTCGGCGTCATGCCGCCTCGCGGAGGCTTCGATTACTGGGTGCAGGGGTGGAGCCCGGACGGCGAGATCCTGGTGCGCATGAACCGGACGCCGTGGGGCGAGCGCCCCGGCCGCTACTTCCTGGTCGATCCCGAGGGCGGCCTCGAACGGCCCCTACCGGTGCCGATCGGCGGCAGCGCTTCGCTGTCGCCGGACGGCTCGAGCCTCGCCTACACGTACTTCGACCGCGAGTTCCGGACCTGGAAGCGCTACCTCGGCGGCCGCAACCAGGACATCTGGACGCTCGACCTCGCGACCCTCGAGTCACAGCGGCTGACCGACTGGGACGGCTCCGACAACTTTCCGATGTGGCACGGCGACACCCTCTACTTC
>JBPEXA010000016.1:0-2712 GCA_052032135.1 Thermoanaerobaculia bacterium
GTGGCGCTGCTGAGCGGCGGCAAGGACAGCACCTACATGCTCTGCCGCCTGGTCGACATGGGGTACCGGGTGCTCGCCTTCACCCTCGACAACGGCTTCCTCTCGGAGCAGGCGATGGCCAACATCGCCCGCGTCGTCGACACGCTCGGCGTCGATCACCACATCGCCACCACACCGGCGATGGACGCCATCTTCGTCGACAGCCTCGAGCGCCACGCCAACGTCTGCCAGGGGTGCTTCAAGACCATCTACACCCTGGCGATGGAGGTCGCCGACGACCGCGGCATCCCGTTCGTCGTCACCGGGCTGTCGCGCGGCCAGTTCTTCGAGACGCGGCTCACCGAAGAGCTGTTCACCAGCCCCGACCTCGAGGTCGACGACATCGACCGCTGGGTGCTCGACGCCCGCAAGGCGTACCACCGGGTCGACGACGCCGTCCGCCGCCATCTCGACACCGATCGCTTCGACGACGACGGGATCTTCGAGCGGGTGCGCGTCGTCGACTTCTACCGCTACGAGGACGTCGATCTCGACACTCTGCTGGAGACCCTCGACCGCCGGGTGCCGTGGATCCGCCCGTCGGACACCGGACGTTCGACCAACTGCCGGATCAACGACGTCGGCATCTGGGTCCACCGGCGGCGGCGGGGGTTCCACAACTACGCCCTCCCTTACAGCTGGGACGTGCGGATGGGCCACAAGACCCGCGACGCCGCTCTCGACGAGCTCGACGACGACATCGATCCGCGGCAGGTGGCGGAGATCCTCGATCGCATCGGCTACCGCGAAGCGACGCCGGGCGACGGCGGCGGCCGGCTGGTCGCCTACTACACCGGCTCGCGCACCCTGACGGCGGCGGAGCTGCGCGACTTTGCCGGCCGCCAACTGCCGCCGTTCATGATCCCGGCGCGCTTCCATCGCCTGACCGCGCTGCCGCTGACGGCCCACGGCAAGGTCGACCGCGGGGCGCTGGCGCCGGAGACGGACCACGAGGTCGCCGCCGACGGCCAGGTCGCTCCCCGCACCGGCATCGAGAGCGCGCTCTGCCGGGTGTGGGAGCAGGTGCTCGGGCTCCCCCGCATCGGCGTCCGCGACAACTTCTTCGACCTCGGGGGCGACTCGATCCTCGCCCTGCAGATCGTCGCCCGCTGCCGGCGGTCGGGGCTGGCGGTGACGGCGGCGCAGCTGTTCGAGACCCTCACCATCGAGGGACTCGCCCGCCGCTGTGTCGGCGGCGGCGATGCGGTCGAGCGGGGCGCCGAGGAGCCGCCGCGACCGACGCCGCTGCCCGCTCAGCGCTGGCTGGTCGAGACGGTCGGCGAGGCGGCCGGCCACTGGAATCAGGTGCTGACCGTCGGCGGCCCGCCGGGGGTCGATCGGCAGCGGCTCGCGCGGGCGCTCGGCGCGCTGGTGGCGCGGCATCCTGCGCTGCGCACGGCGGGCCGGATCGACGACGCCGGAGAGCTGCGCCTCGAGCAGCAGCCGGCGGACGCCGAGCGCGCGGACGCGGTGAGCGTGGCCGAGATCGCGGTGCCGTTGCCCCCCGGTGCGCTGGCCGCGGCGCGGGCGGCGGGCATCGCGGGGCCGTTCGCCCTCGACCGCCCGCCCTGGCTGCGGGCGGCGGTGGCGCGGAGACCCGACGCGAGTCGCCTCGTCCTCGTCGCCCACCATCTAGCGGTCGACGCCGTCTCCTGGCCGGTGCTGCTGGCCGATCTCGAGGCGTGCTGGCAGGCTCTGGCGGCGGACGGCGACCCGTTGCTGCCGCTGGCGCTCGGCGCCGGACGGTGGGCGGCGGCGCTCGCCGACCGGCAGGTCGAGCCCGCCGAGCGCGACCTCTGGCGGCGGATCGCCGGGGCCGACGTCGCCGAGCTGCCGCTCGATCACGCGGTCGCCGGCACCGGACGCTGCGGCGACATCGACACGGTGCGCACGAGGCTCGACGAGGCGCGCAGCCGAGCGGCGATCGAGCTGCTGCCGGCGGCGCGGTTGCCGACGATCGAACTGCTGCTCGCCGCGGTGGCGACGGCGGTCGGCGAATGGGCCGGGTCGTCGCGGGTCGGCCTGGTCACCGAGGGGCACGGCCGTCAGCCGGCGCCCGACGGCGACCCGCTGCCCGACGCCAGCGCCACCGTCGGCTGGCTGAGCACCCTCTATCCGCTCGCCGTCGAGCTGCCGGAGGGCGGGTCGCCGGCGGCGGTGCGGGCGGTGCGCCGCCGGCTCGCCGAGCTGCCCGACGAGGGGCGCTCCTACGGCTTGTTGCGCTATCTCGATGGCGTCGACGGCCTCGCCCTGCCGGCACGGCGCTACGGCGTGCTGGTCAACTATCTCGGCCGTACGGATCGCTGGGTGGCCGCCGACTCGCCGTTCACCATCGACGCCCCCCTCGCCCTCGACCGCGATCCGCGAGCGCGCCGTCCCTTCCTGATCGAGGTCGCCGCCGCGGTGACCGACGGCCGCCTCTCCGTCGACTGGGAGTTCAGCCCCGGCCACCATCGGCGGTCGACGATCGAGCGGCTCGCCAGGCGCTCGATGGCGGCGCTCGAGCGGGCGGTCGACGATCGCTCGAAGGGTGACGTCGCCGAGGTCGAGCCGCAGGACTTCCCCCTCGCCAATCTCGATGCGGCCGGGCTGCAGCGGCTGTCGGAGCTGCTCGGGCGGGACGAAGGCTGACGCGATGCAGCTGCGCAACGTCGACGACATCTACGCGCTGAC
>JBPEXA010000160.1:0-2111 GCA_052032135.1 Thermoanaerobaculia bacterium
TCCATGTTGATCGCCTTGTGCCGCGGATTGCCCTTGTCCTTCGCGGGACAGACCTCGACGCAGAGCCGGCAGCCGGTGCAGTCCTCGGGCGCCACCTGGAGCGTGTAGGCGAGACCGTGGAGATCGGGCGCGCGGTAAGGGGTGGAGGGGAACGCTTCGGGGGCGCCGTCGAGACAGGCAGGCTCGTAGACCTTGGAACGGATCGCGGCGTGGGGGCAGACCAGCGCGCACTGGTTGCACTGGATGCACACCGCTTCGTCCCAGATCGGGATCTCCGAGGCGATGGCGCGCTTCTCCCAGCGTGCGGTGCCGGTCGGCCAGCTGCCGTCGGGCGGAAAGGCGCTGACCGGCAGGTGGTCGCCACGCTGGGCCATCAGCACGGCGGTCACCCGCTGCACGAAGTCGGGCGCCTCGGCGGCGACGATCGGCGGCCGGCGGCGCTCGGCGGTTGCCCACTCCGGCACGTCGACCGGGTGGAGGTGGGCGAGGGCGGCAGCGACCGCGCGGTGGTTCTGCTCGATCAGGGTCGGCCCCTTCTTGCCGTAGCTGCGCTCGATCGCCTCCCCGATCGCCGCGAGCGCCCGCTGGCGGGGGAGGACCCCCGACAGGGCGAAGAAGCAGGTCTGCATGATCGTGTTGATGCGCACCCCGAGGCCCGCCTCGCGCGCCACCGCGTAGGCGTCGATGACGTGGACGCGCAGGCCGAGCTCGACGATCCGCTCCTGCACCTCTCGTGGCAGGGCGTCCCAGATCCGGTCGGGCGGGTAGGGGGCGTTGAGCAGGAACGTGCCGCCGGGGACGGCGTGCTCGAGGACGTCGAGGCGATCGACGAACTCCCATTGGTGGCAGGCGATGAAGTCCGCCTCGCGCAGCAGATAGGTCGAGCGGATCGGGTCGCGTCCGAAGCGGAGGTGGGAGACGGTGACCGCGCCTGCCTTCTTGGAGTCATAGACGAAGTACCCCTGCGCGTGGAGGTCGGTCTCCCGCCCGATGATGCGGATCGAGTTCTTGTTCGCGCTCACCGTGCCGTCGGAGCCGAGGCCGTAGAAGAGGGCGCGCGTACGGTCGGCGGGCTCGATGTCCATCGGTCGCCGGACGTCGAGCGAGAGGTGAGTGACGTCGTCGACGATGCCGACGGTGAAGCGGGGCGGCGGCTCGTCCCGTGCCAGCGCTTCGAAGACGGCGGCGACGCAGGCGGGATCGAACTCCTTCGACGACAGGCCGTAGCGTCCGCCGACCACCAGCGGGTCGAAGCCGGAGCGGCGGCGCTCGCCGTCGAGCGCCGCCATCACCTCGAGGTGGAGCGGCTCGGCCACCGCGCCCGGCTCCTTGGTGCGGTCGAGCACCGCCAGCCGCTTGACCGAGCGCGGGAGCGCCGACAGGAAGGCGTCGACGTCGAAGGGGCGGAAGAGACGGACGCCGACGGCGCCGGTGCGCGCCCCCCGCCGGTTGAGCCAGTCGACGGTCTCGCAGGCGGTCTCGTAGGCCGATCCGATGACCACGACGACGCGGTCGGGGCGCGGATCGCCGTGGTACTCGAACAGGTGGTAGCGGCGGCCGGTGAGCTCGGCGAAGCGGTCCATCGCCTCGGCGACGCGGCCGGGACAGGCGTCGTAGAACGGATTGCACGCCTCGCGCGCCTGGAAGAAGGCGTCGGGGTTCTGCGCGCTCCCGCGCAGCACCGGTCGGTCTGGAGTCAGCGCCCGTCGGCGGTGGGCGTCGATCTCCGCGGCCGGCAGCATCGCCAGCAGCACGTCGTCCGGGAGCCGATCGATCTTCTGGATCTCGTGAGAGGTGCGGAAGCCGTCGAAGAAGTGGAGGAAGGGGACGCGGGAGGCGAGGGAGGCGCGCTGCGCGATCAGGGCGGTGTCATGGGCCTCCTGGGGAGTGTTGGAGGCGAGCAGCGCGAAGCCGGTCTGGCGTGCCGCCATCACGTCCGAGTGGTCGCCGAAGATCGACAGCGCGTGGGTGGCGACCGTGCGCGCGGCGACGTGCACGACGCAGGCGGTGAGCTCGCCGGCGATCTTGTACAGGTTGGGGATCATCAACAGCAGCCCCTGCGAGGCGGTGAAAGTGGTCGCCATCACCCCCGCCTGCAGGGCACCGTGGAC
>JBPEXA010000161.1:0-5111 GCA_052032135.1 Thermoanaerobaculia bacterium
TCGACCTCGACGACGCGGACGGTCGCATCGAGCCGGTGGGCGACGGCGATGGCGAGCTCGACCGCCGTCGTGCGGTGACCGTCCGGTCGCTGGCCCACGAGGACCCGCCGAATCGGTTGAAGGGCGTTGGCGATGTCCATGTTCGATCTCCCGACCCTCGGAGCGTACGGCGACCGCCTCACGGGCGACCACGCGCGGTCGGGTCGGTCTCGCCACCACGCCGACGGGTGGGTCGGATCCAGCGCCGACGGCCGTTCTCGAATCGACAGGCCTCTTCTAGGCTGATCCTGCGCCGCCGCCCCTGCGGACCGGCGCCGGCAGAAAGGAGTGCACGATGCTCAACTTCGACACCATCGTCTTCCCGACCGACTTCTCGGAATGCTCCGACCAGGCGTTCGACTACGCCGTGCTGCTCGCCGAGCAGAACGACGCGGAGCTCCACCTGCTCCACGCCGCGGTGCTGCTCCACGACGACCCGGTGGCGGAGAAGTTCCCCGAGGAGATGGCGCTGCTCGATCGGCTCGAGGAGGTGACGCGCTCGAAGCTGGGAGCGATCGTCAACAAGGAGATGCTCGCCATGCTGCGGGTCCGCGAGGCGCGTCGGCGCGGCTTCTCGGCGAGTGACGTGATCCTCGACTACGCCGACGAGGTCGACGCCGACGCCATCGTGATGGGCACCCACGGGCGGCGTGGCCCCCGCCGCTGGCTGCTCGGCAGCGTTGCCGAGGACGTGCTGCGCCGCGCGCGGTGCCCGGTGCTGGCGGTTCGCCAGCGCGAGGACGGCCACCAGCTCGACGCGATCGGCCGCGTGCTGGTGCCGATCGACTTTTCCGAGCGCTCGGCGGCGGCGGTCGAGGTCGGTCGCGACCTCGCACACCTCTACGAGGCGAAGCTGACGCTGCTGCACGTCGTCGACCTGCCGGCGGTGCCCACCCTCTACGGGCAGCCGATGGTCGCGGACATCGCGCAGATCGAATCGCGGTCGCTAGAGGAGCTCGCGGTGCTCGCCGAGCGCGCCGGCCTCGGGCCGGACGAGGTCGATATCGCGGTCGACACCGGCTGGGCGTCGGCGGCGATCGTCGACTACGCGGCGGTGCACGAGTGCGGCCTGATCGTCATGCCGGCGCACAGCCGGCGACGCCCCGGCCTGCTCGGCAACACCACCGACGCCGTCGTCCGTCGCGCCACCTGCCCCGTGTTGACGTTGCCGCCGATCTTCGCGGCACAGGAGCAGGCGAAGTCCGCCTGACTTGGTCCCGGAGGCCGTCGCCCCGGGATCAGCGCCATGGCGTGGCCGGCAGCGTCGATCGTCGGGGCGGCGGCCGTCGCCCTGGCGGCGGCGGCGTCGCTGTGGGCGGCCGGTCACGCTCTCCTCTACAAGCGGCACCCGCGCAGCTCGCTGCTGTGGATGGCGATCAGCCTGCTGCTGCCGTTGATCGGGCCGTTCGCCTACTTCCTGTTCGGCATCAACCGGATCCGGGCGCGAGCACGGCGATTGAGGTCGGAGACCGGACGGCCTCCGGCGATGCCCACCCCGGCGGGTCTCGACGGACCGGCGGGGGCGATCGATCGGATCGCCGCCGCCGTCTCGGCGCAGCCCCGGATTGACGGCAATCGCGTCGACCCGTTGGTGGGCGGAGAGCGAGCTTTCGCGGCGATGCTCGAGGCGATCGCCGGCGCCCGCCGACGGGTGCTGCTCAGCAGCTACATCTTCGAGAGCGACTCGACCGGTCTTCGCTTCGCCGACGCGCTCGCCGCTGCGGCCGGGCGCGGGGTCGAAGTGCGGGTGCTGGTCGACGGGGTCGGAGAGCTCTACGGCCGGCCCCCGATTCGCCGGCGGCTGCGGCGCGGCGGCGTGCCGGTCGCCCGCTTCCATCCGCCGACGCTCTGGCCCCCCTCCTTCCACCTCAATCTCATGAATCATCGCAAGATCCTCGCCGTCGACGGCGCGGTCGCCTTCGTCGGCGGCATGAACCTCAGCGACCGGCATCTCGGTGCGGCGAGCGGCGGCAAGGGGAGGGTCGCCGATGTGCACTTTCGATGCAGCGGCCCGATCGCCGGGGCGATCGACCGCGTCTTCCGCGACGACTGGCGCTTCGCCTGCGGCGAGATCCTCACGCCGCCGCCGCCCGCCGAGGCGGCCGGCGAGGCGAGCTGTCGGGTGCTGGTCGACGGCCCCGATGCCGATCTCGGCAAGCTGCAGCTCGTCCTCGAGGGGGCGGTCGCCGCCGCCCGGCACCGGATCGACATCGTCACGCCGTACTTCCTCCCGCCGCAGGGGCTGATCTCGGCGCTGCAGTCCGCCGCCCTGCGCGGCGTCGAGGTCAACGTCGTGCTGCCGGCGGTCAACAACCTGCCGTTCGTCCACTGGGCGACGCGCAACATGCTGTGGGAGCTCCTCCAGCACGGCGTGCGCGTCGTCTACCAGCCCGCACCGTTCGCCCACACCAAGCTGTTCGTGGTCGACGGCGCCTACAGCCAGATCGGCTCGGCGAACCTCGATGCGAGGAGCCTGCGCCTCAACTTCGAGCTGGCGGTCGAGGTTTACTCGGAGCGGTTCGGCACCCGCGTTGCCGCCATGGCGCGCGAGGCTTGCGACCGCGGCCGCGAGGTGACCCTCGAAGAGGTCGACGGCCGCGGCATCCCGACCCGGGTGCGCGACGCGGTCGCCTGGCTGTTCACGCCGTACCTGTAGGGCTCAGCTGCCCGCCGCAAGGAGAGACCCGCGATGAGAACCGACCACGAGCACACCCCGGAGGCGATCCGCCGACGGCTCGGGCGCGGCCACCGGCCGAGCTATCTACGGGACTGGATCTACGGCGGCATCGACGGCGCGGTGACCACCTTCGCGGTGGTGTCGAGCGTCGTCGGCGCCGGGCTGTCGGCCCGGGTCATCGTCGTCCTCGGTCTCGCCAACCTGCTCGCCGACGGCTTCTCGATGGCGGCCGGCAACTACTCGGGGACCCGCGCCGAGCGCGAGGAGGAGGAGCGGCTTCGCGCCGTCGAGCGCGAGCACATCGCGCGCGACCCGGAAGGGGAGCGCGAGGAGATCCGGCAGATCTACGCCGGCAAGGGCTTCGCCGGCAGCGATCTGGAGCGGGCGGTCGACGTCGTCAGCGCCGATCGCGAGCGGTGGGTGGAGGCGATGCTGCGCGAGGAGTACGGCATCGCCGCGGGGGTGCGCTCGCCGTGGGTGGCCGGTTGGACGACGTTCTCCGCCTTCGTCGTCTGCGGCGCGGCGCCGCTCGCCCCCTACCTGCTGGGGCTCCCGCGGGCCTTCCCGGTGGCCATCGGCGTCACCGCCGCGGTGTTCGCGGCGATCGGCTGCCTGCGGGCGCGCTGGTCGCCCTACCCGTGGTGGAAGACCGGGCTCGGCACCCTGGCGGTCGGCGGCGCGGCGGCGACCGTCGCCTGGGCCGTCGGACGGCTGCTGCGCGGCCTCGCGTGAAGCGAGACCGCGACCAGCCGGCGGCGCCCCCTCCTTGGGGCACCTTCAGGGGGCGCCCTCAGGGCGCGTCGTCGCCGCCCTGGCCGTAGCGCCGCTGCATCTCGCGACGGATGCGGTCCGCCTCGCCCTCGGCCCCCTCGCGGAACCAGGCGTGCTCGGGCCGCGACAGGATGCCGTCGATCACCGCCTGCACCTGCCGCGCCTCGGCGCGGCGACCGGCGCTCTCGGCGTGCTCGATCAGCTCCTCCGCCTGCGGCAACAGCTCGACGTAGAAGCGCTCGGCGACCTCGAACATGCCGTGCCAGTGCGTGTAGTCGGGAGCCATCATCGAGGCTCCGTGTCGCGCCCGCCGCCCCTCGTGATGCCAGAGGTAGAACCACGTCCACTCGATCTCGTCGTCGAACTGGGTCTCGGTGATCAGGCCGGTGTCGCCGAGTGCCGCCATGATGTCGCGGCCCGGCTTGGCGAACTTCTCGTTGTAGAGGATCACCAGGTCGTCGTACTGGCGGTAGAAGGCGTTGATGTAGTCGGGGGTGTGGCAGTGCGAGCAGACCTGCTGCATCCGGTTGCGCTTGTTCTCCGCCGAGTCGTGGATCAGGGCGCGCCGCTCCTCGGGGTCGGTGGCGGTGACGATCCGGTGCTCGGCGTCGGTATCCATCACCAGGCTGACCGGCGGCCGGTTGGTCCACGAGATGCGCTCGCCGGGGTCGTGCGTCATCTCGCCGCCGTTGCGCAGGTGGCCGGACATGTGGCAGGTGGCGCAGGTCGGCGCCGCGGCATAGTCGACACCGAGCACCCAGTCGTCGGCGTCGAGATTCATCGCGTCCTTGAGGTCGCGATAGGCGACGCCGTGCTTGGACTCCTCGTAGATCTCCTTCTGCGGGTGGTCGGGACCGAGGTGGCACTTGCCGCAGTTCTCCGGCTGCCGGGCGCGGCGGGGAGAGAAGTCGTGGCGACTGTGGCAGGCGGTGCACGATCCTCTCGAGCCGTCGAGGTTGAGCCTGCCGATGCCGGTGTTGGGCCAGGTGCCGGGGTGGAAGAGCGGTCGGCCGCTGTCGTCGCGGAGGATGCGGGCGACCGCCTCGGCGTTGGTCGGCAGGCCGTCGTCGCCGGGCGCCAGATCGTCGACGGTGATCGGCTCGCCCTCGCGCGCTTGCAAGGCGATCTTCGACCCGTGGCACTGCTGGCAGCCGCTGAAGGCGCTGGCGAAGCCGTTGACCGACTCGACGGTCATCCCCGGGGTCGGCGAGTGCGGGTCGAAGTCGAGTCGCGCCCCCTCGACCGTCTCGGCGAGGAAGTTGTCGAGCGAAGCGAGAATGTTGCCCCCCTTGGCGTGATGGCTGGCGGCGAACTGCTCGGTCTCGGTCAGGTGGCAGCGCGAGCAGTCTCGAGGCGTGACGACGGTGGCGATCACCGCGCCATAGTGCTCGAAGCCGTCGGCATCGGCGAGCTCGGCACGGTGGCACTCGACGCAGCCGACCCCCTTCTCGGCGTGGGTGCTGCTGCGCCAGTGATCGATGATGCCGGGATTGGCCTGCAGGTGGCAGTCGACGCACTGTCGGGAGGCGGCCGGCACCACCACGTGGGCGGCCCGCAGGCCGGCCTCCTCCGCCTTGCGCAGCGTCTCCATCCATTGGACGAGGACGAGAGAGAGCAGGAACAG
>JBPEXA010000162.1:0-2479 GCA_052032135.1 Thermoanaerobaculia bacterium
TGCCGAAGGTGCCTTCGGTGTCGCTGATCCGCTTTTCGGTGCCGTAGGCCACGGCCGAGGCGACCGACGCACCGGTGCCCGGCAACACGCCGATGAAGAAGCCGATGATCGAGCAGCGCAGGATCGTCCACTTGGTCTTCGCGATGTCGCTCAGCCGCACGAAGCTGTTGTCGACCGGCAGGGATTTGAGCTTGCCCGAGACCTGGTGCTCGACCAGCGTCAGCAGCTCGGCCATGCCGAACAGGCCAACGACGACGATCAGGAAGTCGATGCCTGCGAGAATGTCGGGAATGCCGAAGGTGTAGCGCGCGATGCCGGTGTTGGCGTCGATGCCGATGGTGGCGAGCATCAGGCCGATCAACGCCCCCAGAAGCGTCTTGGTCGGGTTCTTCCCCACCAGCGAGGCCAGCGACGCGAAGGCGAAGACCATCAGCGCGACATAGTCGGCGGGCGAGAAGGTGACCGCGAACTTCGCCAGCAGCGGCGCGAAGAGCGACATCAGGATCACCGCGAAGGTGCCGCCGATGAAGCTCGCCACCGCCGAGAGCGACAGCGCGCGCCCGGCCTCGCCGTTGCGGGCCATTGGGTTGCCGTCGAGCGTGGTCATCACCGCACCCGCGTCACCGGGCACGTTGAGCAGGATCGACGAGATCCGGCCGCCATACTCGGCTCCGTAATAGATCCCCGCGAGCAGGATCAGCGCCGACTCCGGCGGAAAGCCGAGGCCGTAGGCGATCGGCAACAAGATCGCCACGCCGTTGATCGGGCCGATCCCTGGCAGCGCGCCGATCAGTGTCCCGAAGAAACAGCCAAATAGGACGAGCATGAGGTTGAACGGGTCAAGCGCGACGGCAAAACCGGTCGCGAGGCCCGAGAATACGGCATCCATCAGTTTGCCCCTTCGGTTTCGGTGGTGGCAATCATCGCCTCGACGACTTCGCCGAGCGGCAGGTTCAGCCCCATCAGGCTGGCGCAGACCAGGTAGCCCACAACACCGGCGGCGATGCCGAAGCCGACGGCGCGCAACCGCTCGGCGCCGAGCATCAACGCCATCACCGTGCCGTAGAGCGCAGTCGAAAGAACGAAGCCCAGCGGCTCGTAGAGCTCGGCATAGGCGATCAGCGCCAGCACCGATGCCGCGAGCCGGAACCACACCTGCCGGGTGAGGCCGAGCGTTTCGGTGTCGGGCTTCCACAGGATGCCCGCGATGCAGGCCAGCGCCACGACCGACAGGATGCGCGGCCAGCTCTCAGGGCCCAGGGGGTCGTATTGAAACGGAGCGCTGATGGCGGTGAAGGCGATGGCCGCATAGGCCAAGGTCACGGCCAGAAGCACCCCGGCGAAGATGCGGTCGGCCATCGGGGCCTCCTCTTCGTTGTGGGGTGGCTGGAAAGGGTCAGGGGCCGGCGCCATGCCGGCCCCCGTTCCGGGGAGGAACTCAGTTGATCAGGCCGGCCTCGGTGGCAATGCCGCGCAGACGCGCCACACGCTCGTCGATGCTCTGCTCGAGCGCTTCGCCGGCGAGGTTCAGCGGCAGCAGGCCCTGGGCCTGCTGGATCTCGGTCCATTCGGGCGTCTCATAGGCCGCCTCGAAGGCGTCGACCCATTTCTGGTAGTCGGCATCAGAAACCTCGCCGCCCATGTAGAAGCCACGCATGATGGTCCATTCCAGATCGAAGCCCTGCTCGATCGCGGTCGGGATCTCGGCGAAGGGCTCGTCGAGCCGCTCGGGCGACATCACCGCAAGAATGCGCATCTGGCCGCTTTCGAGATGCGAGACCATCTCGCCGACATCGCCCATGTAGACTTCGATCGATCCGCCGAGCAGCGCCGCGATGGCATCGCCGCCGCCGTCGAAGGCGACGTAGCGCATGTCCATCGGCGAGGCGCCGGTCTCGCGCACCAGCAGCGCGCCCTTCATCCAGTCCTGCGAGCCGACCGAGCCGCCGGCGCCGACGACGACGCTCGAGGGATCGCCGCCGAGGTCTTCCATCAGCCCGGCGAGATCCTGATACTCGCTGTCGGACCGGACCACGACCGCCCCGAAGTCGGCGCCGGCGGTGCCGACCCAGCGCACGTCGTCTTCGGTGAACTCGCCATACTTGCCGGTGACAATGTTCAGCAGCGATCCGGTCGAGAAGGCGACAATGGCCGAAGCGTCGTCGGTGCGGGTGGTGTTGAACATGTTGTAGGCCACGGCGCCGATGCCGCCGGGCATGAAGGTGACTTGGATCGGCGCGTCGACATGCGGATCAAGGCCTTTCTGCGCGACGCGGCAGGTCAGGTCGAAGCCGCCGCCGGGGTTGGCGGGGGCCACGCATTCAGGCTTGCGGATGTCGCTCTGGGCCAGTGCGGGCGCGGCGATGCTCATGGTCACGGCCAGCGCCGTGCCGATGCGGGCAAATCTCATTCGGTTGTCCTCCCTCGGAACCTTGTCATCGCGGGGTCCTCTTCCCCGGATGGTCTCATCATGACGCTG
>JBPEXA010000163.1:0-1529 GCA_052032135.1 Thermoanaerobaculia bacterium
GACGGGCGCGGGCGGTGCGAGTCGGGCGCGTCGAGTCGGGCAGCCGTCAGCCGCCGGCGACGGTGAGGCTCGCGCTGCCCGACACCGGCAGCGCCTCGACGGCGCCGAGCGGCGTCCACACCTCGACCTCTTCCTCGACCTGCTCGCCGGCGCGCTCGACCATCTCCTTCTCCATCGAGATGTCCATCCACTGCGCCTCGCGCAGGTCGACCTCGACGACGTACTTGCCGTTGCCCGGCATCTCCGGTCGCGAGGTCTCGGTGCTCCAGAAGTTGTAGAGCGGGATCTCCAGCTCGCCACCCGCCGGCACGGCGTACATGAACAGCTGGTTGTCGTAGACGGTGAGCGACTGGCCGTTGAGGCGGACGTCGAAGCCGAGCTGCGAGGCGATCTCGTCGCCGTCGTTGCGGACGGTGACGCGCAGCTTGCAGAGGGTGTCGGCGGCGATCGCCTGCGGCTCGACGGTCACCTGGGTGATCGCGAGCTTCGCCGGCGCCGCCTCCTGGGCGCCGACGGCAGCGGGCGCCAGCAGGCAGAGGAGTGTGGCGGCAGTGAGCAGCGTGCGGTTCATCGCGCGAATGATAGCCGATCGTTCGGCCGGCCAGAGGAATTCTCGCCCCCCTGGTAGCGTTGCGGCCGAGCGATGACAACCGGCGTCCAGCGATCGGTATTCCGCCGCCTCGGCTGGCCCGCGGCGGCGGTCGCAGGCGGCCTGTCGGCGCTCGGCGTCCTGCGCCATCGATTCGAGTCCGCGTCGATCTTCCTCCCCGATCGCTACCCCAACGGGGTGTGGAACCCCGAGCCCTACGGGCTCGACGTCGACGACTGCTGGTTCACCACCGCCGACGGCGTCGACCTCCACGGCTGGTGGATCCCCCATCCGCGGGCGCGCGGGACGATCCTCTACTGCCACGGCAGCAGCGGCAGCATCGCGCATCAGATCGGCGTGCTGCGCCATCTGCGGCGGCTGCGCGTCCACGCCTTCGCCTTCGACTACCGCGGCTACGGCCGCAGCGCCGGCTCGCCGAGCGAGCGTGGCCTCTACCGCGACGTCCGCGCCGCCCACGCCTTCGTCACCGGGGCGCTCGGCCGTCCGCCCGAGGAGGTCGTGCTGCTCGGCCACTCGCTCGGCGGTGCGGTGGCGATCGACGCCGCCCTCGACTGCGCGGTCGCCGGCCTCGTCGTGCAGTCGACGTTCACCGATCTGCGGCGGGCGGCGCGGGCGTTCTACCCCAACCTCCCCGTCCACTGGCTCGCCCGCCGGGCGTTCCGCTCGATCGACAAGGTCGAGCGGCTGGCGATGCCGAAGCTGTTCGTCCACGGGACGGCGGACGGCACCCTGCCGCTGGAGCTGGGGCGGGAGCTCTACGAACGGGCGGCGGCGCCCAAGGAGCTCTACGAGGTCGCCGGGGCGGGGCACAACGACGTCCACCGCTACGGCGGCTTCGACTACCTGCGCCGTCTCGGCCGCTTCCGCGACGCCTGCCTCGCCGGCGCCGCGACGTCGCGCGCCTGAGCCTCCGGCGCCC
>JBPEXA010000164.1:0-2593 GCA_052032135.1 Thermoanaerobaculia bacterium
AGGCTCCTCGGCGACCGGTCGCGGCAGACGCTCGATCGCCACGCCGTTGTAGACCACCTGCGCCTCACTGGTCGGCGCCACCAGCCCCCAGCGCTCGGCGAGGAGGCGATCGTGGCGGCAGACGTGGATCACCGACGGGAACGTCGGGCCGGTGCGCCGCTCGAGCCGACGGCCGAGCCAGCTGCGCGGCCACCAGCGGTGGTGGAAGTGGTAGCCGTGGACCGTGTAGTGCGCCGCGGGGAAGACCCGCTGCTCGACCCAGCGAGCGACGTGGTACCCCGCCCGGCTGCCGTGGACGTGGACGACCTCCGGGTCGAGGCGGTCGAGGATCGCCGCCACCCTCCGCGTCGCCGTCAGCGGCGAGAAGAAGTGCAGCGTCTCCGCCGTCGCGCCGAGCTCGCCGGCGGCGCGCTCGGCCTCGGACCCGGCGTCGGTGACCAGCGTCACCCGGTGGCCGTGGCGCACCAGCTCCTCGACCAGCGCGAGCACCATCACCGTGCCGCCGCCGGGCCGGCCGTCGGCGACCACCTGCGCGATCCTCACGACGCCGCCTCCACCGTGCGCTCCAGCCGCTCGAGCGTCCGCCGCGCGGTCTCCGCCCAGGAGAAGCGCGCGACCTGGCGGCGGCCCGCCTCCAGCCGCTCGTCGACGGTGAGCCGGGAGGTGAGGGCGCGGGTGATCGCCGCCGCCATGTCCTCGACGTCGGTCGGCTCGAAGTAGACCGGCAGCTCGCCGCCGACCTCCGGCAGCGCCCCGCCGCGGCTGCTGGCGACCGGCGCGCCGCAGGCGAGCGCTTCGAGCAGCGGCAGTCCGAACCCCTCGATGACGGAGGGAACGACGAAGGCGCGGCAGCTGGCGATCAGCCGCCCGAGCGCCTCGTCGGGCACAAAGCCGACGAAATCGACCTTGCTGGCGACGCGGAAATCATCGGGTCCCTTCAGGCTGGGGCCGGTCTTCCAGCCCGGCAGGCCGGCCACCACCAGCCGCAGGCGGGCGAATCGATCCTGGGGCGCCAGCAGGCCGAACGCCTCGAACAGGCGCGGCAGGTTCTTGCGCGGCTCGATGGTGCCCACGGTCAGCAAGAGCTCTTCGCCGTCGACGCCGAGCTGTCGCAGCTCGGCCGTGCCGAGCGGCTCGGGCCGCGCCGCCGCCCACCGCTGAGCGAGGGCCAGCGGCGTCACCGTGATGCGCGACGGATCGATGCCGCGGGCGACCAGCTCGTCGCGGGTGTGGGCGCTGATCGCCAGCAGCCCGTCGGCGCGCCGCAAGGCGCGATCGAGCGCGCGGCCGACGACCAGGCGATGCTTGCGGGTGTAGAAGGACGGGTGGGTGAAGGTGAAGAGGTCCTGCACCGCCAGCACCGTCGGCCCCGACCACCGGCGGGGCAGCGCGTGGGCGGTCGAGAACCACAGATCGCAGCCGGCGCCACGGGCGGCGGCGCCCGCCGACATCAGCTCCCAGAGCGTCTTGCGATCCGCCCAAGGCCCCCGCGGGCGGTGGACCGTGCAGCGCGGATGCGCCCGCCAGCTCGCGGGGACCTCGAATCCGCGACCGACCCAGAGACTCCATTCGTGCCGCTCGTCGAGCTCGAGCAGGGCGTCGATCAGCTCGAAGCAGTAGCGGGCGATCCCCGAGCCGAGAGTGTCCGGACGCCCGGTCAGGGCGAGCGCGCTGACCCCGATGCGCACGTCGATCAGGCGGCGCGACGCCGCAGCGCCTGCCGCAACAGAGTCCTGGCCCGTTCGATCTCGTCCGGCGACAGGTCGCGGCCGCCGAAGCTCTCGTCGAGGTAGAGGTCGACCAGCTCGCGAGCCGGATCGGCCGCCCGTGGATAGCGCCGGGCGAAGTGGCCGACGACGGTCGACGGCGCCAGCGTCTCGAGCCGGTTGCCGAGCTCCGGCCGCAGCCGTTCCCTCAGCCGCACGTAGGCGTGGGTCGCCGAGAAGCCGCGCCGCCGCACCGCCAGCAGCAGCCCGATCGCCAGCGCCAGCAGGAGGGTCAGCGGCCACCAGGCGGCAGGGACGGTGTCGGTCGCCGGCGGCCGGCGCGGTGACCGACGGGGCCGGCACGAGTGGATCGTCCCCGGCGCCGAACCAGCCGCGGACCGTGCTCCAGAGATCGCGGAAGCCGGCGACGACGCCGATCTGATCGGCGAGCCCGTAGGTGAGGATGTAGCGATCCCAGCGGAAGACGACATAGTCGTAGAGCTGCGACATCAGCTCGCCGATGCCGACCTCCGCCGGCACCGGGCGGCCGGCCGGCGGCGTCGGATCGAACACCCGCCAACCTTGTCCGTCGAGATGGGCCTCGACCCAAGCGTGGGCATTGCTCTCCCGCACGATGTAGTAGCCCTCGATCGGGTTGTAGTCGGCGCCGAGGAAGCCGGTGGCGAGGCGAGCCGGGATCCCCTGGGAGCGCAGCATCAGCACCATCGCGGTGGCGAACAGCTCGCAGTGACCGCGGCGCTCTTCGAGCAGGAAGCGCTCGACGCGCCCGCCGGGCGGCGCGTTCAACAGATCGAGGGTGTAGTCGTAGTTGTCGATCAAGTAGCGCTCGATGCGGCGCGCCCGCTGCCCATCGGCCCCGTCGCCGG
>JBPEXA010000165.1:0-6979 GCA_052032135.1 Thermoanaerobaculia bacterium
AAGATCGAGGCGCTGGCGGCCGGAGCGTCGGTGAGCGCGGAGAGCCCGATGAGCTTCGGCACCGAGGACGAGAGCTTCGGTGGCGTCTGGCGGCCGCTGCCGCCACGCCGGCCCGCTCCGCCGCGCTGACTCAGAAGAGGCCCTTGACCCAGCCGCCCTCGACGGCGATCGCCTGACCGGTGACGTACGAGGCGGCCGGCGAGCCGAGGAAGGCGATCACCTCACCGATCTCCTCCGGTTCGGCGAGCCGGCCGATCGCGGTGTCGGCGGCGGGCGCCTCGAGGATCCGCTCGAAGCTGTCGCCGCTCTGCTCGGCTCGCGCCTCGGCGAGCTCGACCTGCCGCGCGGTGCGGGTGTAGCCGGGGAGGACCGCGTTGACGGTCACCCCGCTCGCCGCCACCTCGAGGGCGAGCGTCTTGAGGTAGCCGAGCACCGCCGGGCGCAGCGCGTTGGAGAGCGCCAGGTCGCCGATCGGCTGGCGGGCGGAGACCGAGTTGATGGCGATGATGCGCCCCCACCCCCGCCGCATCATCCCCGGCACCACCAGCCGGCAGAGCCGCGGCACGAAGAGCAGCGCGAGCGGGATCGCCGCCTGCCAGTCGGCGTCGTCGAGCTCGAGCGCCGGCTTGGCCGGAGGGCCGCCGCCGTTGGCGACCAGCACGTCGATCGGCCCGAACCCCTCCTCGACCTCGTTGACCAGCTCCTCGAGGTCCTCCTGATGGCGGACGTCGGCCGGCACCGCGATGACGTCGACCCCCGCCGCCTCCAGCCGGGCGCGGGCGGTCTCGAGCTTTTCCCCGCCACGGCTGGAGAGCGCGATACGGGCGCCGCGGGCGGCGAGCGCGTCGGCGGCGGCGAAGCCGAGGCCGGAGCTCGAGCCGGTGACGAGGGCGATGCGGTCGGTGAGATCGAGTCGGGTCATTCCCGGATCCTCTCGCCTTCGGCGTCGTAGCGGTAGACGCCGCGGCCCGTCTTGCGCCCCAGGCGACCCGCCTTGACGTACTGCTCCATCAGCGTCGTCGGCCGGTAGGTGTCGCCGAGGGTGCGGTGGAGGAACTGCAGGATCGACAGGCGGACGTCGAGGCCGACCAGGTCGACCATCTCGAACGGCCCCATCGGGTGGTTGAGCCCCAGCTTGAGGGCGGTGTCGATGTCCTCGGCGCTCGCCACCCCGCTCTCCAGCATGCGGAACGCCTCGTTGCCGATCAGCGCGTTGATGCGGCTGGTGACGAAGCCGGGCGACTCGTTGACGGTCACCACCTCCTTGCCCATCCGCCGCCCGACGCCGGCGACCACGGCGATCGTCGACGGCGACGTCTCGAGGCCCCGCACCAGCTCGATCAGCCGCATGAGGTGCACCGGATTGAAGAAGTGCATCCCGGCGAAGCGGTCGGGACGGTCGGTGGCGGCCGCCATCTCGGTGATCGACAGCGCCGAGGTGTTGGAGGTGAGGATCGCCTCCGACGGGCAGTCGGCGACCACCCGCTGGAAGATGTCGAGCTTGAGCTCGATCGCCTCGGGGACCGCCTCGATCACCAGCTGGCTCCCTTCGACCGCCCCCCCCAGCTCGGTGGTGGTGGTGAGGCGGTCGAGGGCGGCAGCGGCGGCCTCGGCCTCGACCTTGCCCCGCGCCACCCCCTTGTCGAGATTCGATTCGACGATCGCCCACGCGCGGGCGAGCGCCTCCCCGGAGATGTCGTACAGATGGGTCCGGTAGCCGGCGAGCGCCGACACGTGAGCGATCCCCAGCCCCATGGTGCCGGCGCCGAGCACGGCGATCTCCCGGATGTCGATCCCCTCGGTCCCGGCGGCAGCGCCGGTCGGCTTCGTCATCGGCGACCCCTCCTCGCGGCCGTCACGCCGCCTCCATGACCAGCACGATCTTGCCGAACTGCTCGCGCTGCTCGAGCGCCCGCTGCGCCTCGACGGCGTCCTCGAACGGGACGGTGCGGTCGACGACCGGCCGCAGCTCGCCGGCAGCGACCAGCTCGAGGACGCGACGGAGCTCCGAGAGCCCGCCCATCGTCGAGCCGAGGATCGCCTGGTTCTTGAAGAAGAGCGCGCGCAGGTTGATCTCGGCGCTGCCGCCGGAGGTGGCGCCGCACAGCACGATGCGACCCCCCCAGGCGAGGACCTTGAGGCTCGCCTCGAAGGTGCGACCGCCGACGTGATCGAAGACCACCTCGACTCCCTTCTTGGCGGTGATGCGGCGCACCTCGGCGACGAAGTCGTCGCTGCGGTAGTTGATGCCGTGCGACGCGCCGATCTCGGCGGCGCGGGCGAGCTTGTCGTCGCTGCCGGCGGTGACGACGACGTGGCGCGCGCCGAGGTGGCGGGCGATCTGGATGCCGGCGCTCGACACGCCGGAGCCGGCGGCGTGGATCAGCACGTCCTCGCCCGCCTGGAGGTCGGCTCTCGCCACCAGCATGTGCCAGGCGGTGAGGAAGACGAGCGGCACCGCGGCCGCCTCGGCGTAATCGAGCCCCTCGGGGAGCGGCAGGACGTTGCGGGCCGGCACCACCACCTTCTCGGCGTACCCGCCGTCGCGCGTCTCGCCGAGGATGCCGTACTGGCGGCAGAGCATGTCCTCTCCCGCCCTGCAGCGCGCGCAGTCGCCGCACGACAGGCCGGGAGCGATCAGAACCGGGGAGCCGACCGGCGGTCCGTCGACCCCCTCGCCGAGGCGGTCGACGTCACCGGCGACCTCACAGCCGGGGATGAGCGGCAGCGGGAAGGTGTGGCCGGGGACCCCTTCGCGCACCCACAGATCGAGGCGGTTGAGGGCGCACGCCCGCACCCGGACCCGAATCTCGCCCGGTCCGGGCAGCGGATCGTCGATCTCGGTCCACTCGAGCGCCTCCGGTCCGCCGTGCCGGGAGATCCTGTAGGCGCGCATCGGGCGGGCATTGTACCGGCCGGCGACCCGCCCGAGCCCGAAAACGTTGTATCTGTGCACCCTTGGGTTGCATTCCCTCAACGATTCCTTGAGAATCGCGGCGGTTGTCGGACAGGTCACACTGCACCGGAGGAGGAGCGTGATGAAGAAATGGACCCTTGGATGTCTCGTCGCGGCGTTGTGCGCCGCTCCGGCGACCGCGAGCTCGTTCGGCGTCATGGCGTCGAGCTTCTCGCCCGATGCCACCGACGAAGCGGTCGGCGCCGGGTTCGATTTCCGGGCGGGTAAGGACGACGTCGAGTTCGAGCTCCGCCTCACCATCTACGAAGAGCTCGAGACCGACATGACGGTGATCCCGCTCTCCGTCGAGGCGGTGCCGGTCGACTTCGGCTTCAACTACAAGTTCGGCTCCGGCGCGCGCGTGCACCCCTACGTCGGCGGCGGCGGCACCTACGCCGTCTTCGACTTCGACGTCGACACCACCGTCCTCGACGATCAGCGGACGGTCGACATCGACCCCGAGTGGGGCTACTACGTGCAGTTCGGCCTCGACTTCGACCTCAACGACAAGTCGCTCGTCTTCCTGCAGGCCGTCTACCGCATCCTCGAGGCCGAGGCGGAGGAGGACGACCTCGGGCTCGAGCTCGATCAGGGGCTCGACATGAGCGGCGCCTCGGTCAACCTGGGGATCGCCTTCCGCTTCTGAGGCCGCCGAATGCGCGGGTCCGACGAGGGCCATGAAGGCCGCTGGAGCTTCGCTCGAGCGGCCTTTGCCGTTTCAGCGCCAGCGCGCGCGGGCGAGCAGCGCCAGGCGAGCGAGGGCGCCGAGGCTCGGCGGATCCGTGACGACGCCGGCGCCCGCGCGCTCGACCGCCCGCAGGTGGCGGCGAGCGGCCGCCAGCAGGTAGGCGACGGCGGACCGCCACGGGCGATCGACCGTCCCGAGGTCGGCGTCGGCGAGCAGCGGTCGCAGCCGCCGGCACTCCCGGACGATCGCCGCCTCGACGACCGGCGGCTCGGGCGTCGTGCCGGTGGCGTCGGCGGACGGCCAGTCGGCGATCGCCAGCGCCGTCTGGTGGCGGCGCTCGTCCTCGCCGATCGTCAGCAGCCAGCGGACGCGCAACAGGGCGCCGGCGACCGGTGGCGGCAGCCGCTCCCCGCGGGGCAGCAGGGCACTCGCCAGTGCGCCGCCGAGGGCGTCGGCCCGGGCGGTCGCCTCGTCGACAGTGGCGACGCGGGGCAGCATCGCGCGGTTGCGGGCGCTGTCGGCGATGGCGTCGAGCGCCTCGCGCGGCCACGGCCGATCGCGGTCGGCGAGCGCCATCATGACGAAGACCGGCTGGCCGGGCCCGTCGCCGTCGAGGGCGGCCTCGAGGTCGAAGCACCAGCGGTTGATCTGCGACAGCTTCTCCCCCTCGAGGCTCGACTGGCGGGCGAAGTCGAAGAGCGTGCGGGTGAAGGCGGCCAGCGCGCGGGCGCGGCGCCGCTCGGGCGGCGGCAGCAGGGCGAGGGCGGGCGCCAGATCGCCGAGCATCGCTCTCGCCACCTCGGCACAGGTCGTTTCGGCCCGCTGCGGATCGAAATCGGCGTCCGGGAGGCGGAGCTCGTCCTCGAGCCGGCTGTGACCGCTCTGCGCCAGCGCGTCCGCCCGCCACGAAGGATCGTCCGGCGGCTCGCCGCGCGCCCGTTCCACCGGCTGCGCTCCTGGCGTACGCTCGCTCACGAGCGGCAGCCTAGCAGTCTCGACTGCGCCGCCCGGGTCTCTCTGCTAGCATCCGCCACTCGGCGGAGCAGCCGCGTAAGCCGTTGAACCAGAGATAATTACGGTCCATGTCTCGCGCCCATTCGATCCGTCGGCGACTGCTCAGGGAAGCGGTCGAGGACAACTACCTGGCGATTCACGGTCAGCTCGCGCCCTCCGCCCGGCGTCGCCAGAAGCGGCGCAGGCTCGGTCGTTTGGCGGCGCCGCTCGCCGCCGTGGCGGTGGTGCTGGCGGCCGGACTGCTGGCCGCCGACTGGTGGTTGCGCCAACAGGCGCTGCCGACCACCGAGACCAAGACCGTGCTGCTGGTCCCGCCGCCGGCGCCGCGACCGACGACCACCGAGGCGTCGCCGGTGTTCGATCCCTCCGGCATCGACGGCGGCCTCGATCGGGGGGTGCTGCCGTTCTCGGTGCGCCGGGTGGCGATCGATCCCGGTCACGGCGGCGAGCACCGCGGCACGGCGGCCGCCAACGGCCTGATCGAGAAGAACATCACCCTCGACATCGCGACGCGCCTGGCACGCCTGCTGGAGGCCAACGGCTTCGAGGCGATCCTCACCCGCGACGGCGACGAGACGATCGCCCTCGAGTCGCGCGGCGACTTCGCCAATGAGCAGGAGGCCGACATCTTCCTGTCGATCCACGTCAACTGGTTCGGCGAGGCGTCGGTGCGGGCGATCGAGACGTTCTATCTGGGACCCACCGACGATCCCGAGCTGCAGCGGCTGGCGGCGCGCGAGAACCTGGAGTCCGAGCTCGCCCTCGGCGAGTTCCGGCAGGCGCTCGAGCGCGTCTACGCCGACGTCCGCCGCAACGAGTCCCGCGAGCTCGCCGAGGTGATCCAGACCGAGCTGCTGAAGTCGCTCAAGGCGATCAACCCGTGGGTCGAGAACCGGGGGGTCAAGTCGGCCCCCTTCGGCGTGCTGATCCGCACCCAGATGCCGGCGGTGCTGGCCGAGATCGGGTGCCTGTCGAACGACGAAGAAGCGCAGCTGCTCCGCAGTCCCGACTACCGGCAGTACCTCGCCGAGGCGCTGCTCGAAGGGGTGCGCAGCTACGCCTACAACCTCAATCCGAATCTGAGTCTAGGGAGCTAGAAACGACGCATGACCGCACAGGACAAGGTGCTGAGTGTTGGAGTGGATCTGGGGACGTCGCGCAGCGCCGTCGCCACCTCGAATGGAGATCGTCATCTGGTGCTCAGCTACGTCGGCTGGCCGCTCGACATGGTCGCCCGACGGGTCATCAAGGAGGAGGTGCTGGTCGGCGAGGACGCCCTGGAGCACCGCCTGATGCTCGACCTGCATCGGCCGCTCGAGCGCGGGCTGATCAAGGAGGGCTCCGACCGTGACAACGAGGCGGTGCGCGAGCTGCTGAAGCACCTGCTCGACCTCGCCGGCGTCGAGGAGGCGCGCAAGGGGGGCGCCGAGGTGCGGGCGGTCGTCGGCGTGCCGGCGGAGGCGATGCGCGTCAACAAGCAGCAGCTGCGCTCGGCGATGGGCGGCCTGGTCGACTCGCTGATGATCGTCTCGGAGCCGTTCGCCGTCGCCTACGGCCTCGACGCCCTGCTCCACGCCCTGATCATCGACATCGGGGCGGGCACCACCGACCTGTGCGTGATGAACGGCCGCTATCCGCAGGACGAGGATCAGAAGACGCTGACGGTGGCCGGCGACTCGATCGACGAGCAGCTCGAGCAGCTGATCCAGGCTCGCTATCCCGAGGCGAACTTCTCGCGGCACATGGTGACCAGCTGGAAGGAGTCGGGGGGCTTCGTCGGTGAGCTGAGCGGCAAGATCGTCGTCACCGCGCCGGTCGACGGCAAGCCGACCAAGTTCGACATCACCGACGAGATGCGGAGCGCGTGCAGCAGCCTGGTGCCGCCGGTGACCGAGGCGATGTTCGACCTCATCTCGCGGGTCGAGCCCGAATACCAGCCGAAGATCCGCGGCAACGTCATCCTCACCGGCGGCAGCTCGCAGATCAAGGGGCTGGGGGCGGCGGTCCAGGACGCGCTGCTCGAGATCGGCGGCGGCAAGGTGCGCGTCGTCAAGGAGCCGGCGTACGTCGGCGCCGAGGGTGGGCTGGCGATCGCCGCCGACGCCCCCGACGCCGATTGGGAGAAGCTCGCCGGCTGATCGCGATGGACCCCAGCGCCGCCCGCCGGCGGATCGCGGAGCTGTCGGCCGAGATCGAGCGCCACAACGCCCTCTACTACCTGCGCGACGCCCCGGAGGTCTCCGACGAGGCGTACGACGCGCTCTATCGCGAGCTCCAGGAGCTCGAAGCGGCGCACCCGCAGCTGGTGGTCGCCGACTCGC
>JBPEXA010000166.1:0-1637 GCA_052032135.1 Thermoanaerobaculia bacterium
TGCGAGCCGTCCGAGACCGCGGCGGCGACCGCCGCCGCGCCGCCCCCCGGGGAGGCGGCGCCGCCGTTCGACATCACGCCGACCGAGCTCGACGCCTGGCGCCAGTCGGGGCGCGACCTGCAGCTGATCGACGTCCGCACTCCGCGGGAGGCGGAGATCGCCAGCATCGACGGCGCCCGCCTCATCCCGCTCTCCGAGCTCACCGAGCGGCTCGACGAGCTCGACGGCGAGGCGCCGCTGGTCGTCCACTGCCACCACGGCCCGCGGTCGATCCAGGCGGTCGCCTACCTGCGGCGCTCGGGTTTCCCGCAGGCGCGCAACCTCGCCGGCGGCATCGACGCCTGGAGCCGCGAGATCGACCGCTCGGTGCCGCTCTACTGAGGCGAGCCGTGAAGACCGACTGGCGCGGGCTGCTGGCCTTCCTGCTGATCGCCGGCTTGCTGGGGGCGTGGGCGTGGATCTCCAACGATCCCGGCTCGCCCTTCTGGGACCGCGCCACCGAGTGGCCGGTGATCGGCGAGCTCGTGGAGAAGGTCCGCGGCCTCTACTGGCGACCGGAGGGCGACGCCCCGGCGCCGAGCCCGCGGGACGGTGACGAGCGGTCGGTCGAGATCGTCGTCGAGCTGCTGCCGCCCGAGCACACCGCGCTGCCGCAGATCTGGCTCGATCCGGGAGCGCGCCTCCACGCCGCGCCGGACGCCGACAGCCCGGTGGTCGCCACCGTCGAGACGCTCTCGCTGGTCGGCTACCACGCGGTCGAGGGCCGCTGGCACCTGGTGGCGCGGACGACGATGGACGACCGGGTCGAGGGGTGGGTGGAGGTCGTCGACGTCGAGCGGGCGCGGCCGGTGCCGCGCGGCCCGGAGACGATCCCCGCCACGCCGATGGCGGCGGTGGCGATCGATCCCGCCCACCGGGCACGGGCGGCGGCGCTGATGACCGCCCCGGTCGAGGGGCGCTGCGGGCCGTTCGCGCTGCTGTCGGACGTCCGGTCGAGCCGCCTCGACGCGCTGTGCGCGACGCTCGTCCCCCGCATCGAGGCGGCCTACGCCGAGCGCTACGGCCGGGTGCCGGTCGGCGAGGCGGCGGAGACCGTCCTCGCCTTCGCCGACCGCCCCGACTTCGTGGCGTTCGTCGAGCGCGCCTCCGAGCGGGGGGTGGAGGCGAACGGACTGGCGAGCACCGCCATGGGGTACGTGGCGCTCGCCTGGGACGACGCCGAGGCCGAGCGTCGGAGCGGTACGTTGGTCCACGAGCTGGTCCATCTGCTGAACCGCCGCGCGCTCGGCCCCGCGCTGCCGCCGTGGCTCGACGAGGGGCTCGCCGACGACCTCGCCGAGGAGCTCGCCGGCAGCAAGCTCGAGGCGGCCGCCTGGCGGCTGGGGATGGACCGCGCCGGCGAGAGCCTGCCGCCGCTCGAGCAGCTCCTCGACCTCGACACCCGGGCGTTCTACCGCGGGCGCGGCTACGCCAACTACGCGCAGTCGCTGCTGGTGGTGCGGCTGCTGGTCGAGCACCCGGAGCTGCGCGACGGCTTCCTCTCCTTCCTCGACGCGGTGGCGAGCGGCGAGGTCGGCGACCTCGAGCTGCTGGCGTCGCACCTCGGCCTCGACGCGGCGGGCGTCGAGGCGATCTGG
>JBPEXA010000167.1:0-2247 GCA_052032135.1 Thermoanaerobaculia bacterium
CAGGCTCCGGCGCAACACCTCGACCTCCGGCAGTTCGGGCATCGGCCGGATTGTAGGCTGCACGGGCGGTTCAGGGCACCGGGTGGGCGAGCGTGGTGACGAAGGCGGTCAGCGCGACGTCGGGACGCGAGCTCCCCCCCTTGAGCGCCACCTCGGTCGCCAGCACTCGCGCCGGCAGCTCGGCGAGCAGCCGCGCCGGCAGGCGGGAGGCGGCGAGGTAGGCGCGATGCGCCCGGAACGGGTGGAGGCGAACCAGCGACGGCGGCGCGCTGTCGAGAGCGGTGAGCCGCGGGAAGAGGCTCTGCTTGAAGCGGTTGTAGTTGCGCTCGCCGCGCGGCACCCCCGCCTCCCGGGCGCAGCCGGCGACGGTGGTGAGCGTGAGGGCGAAGTCGGCGATGCGGAAGAAGCAGGAGAGGCGCTCGCCGTCGACGACGTCGGCCGCCGCCAGCAGCCGGTCGATCCGCTGCAAGGCATCGGCCGCCTTCCCTTCGCCGATGGCGTCGAGGACGTCCCACACACTCTCGTCCCCCCGATCGTCGACCGCCGTCTCGACCAGCCGGCGATCGATCGTCGCCCCTCCCGACAGCGACGCCAGCTTGCGGTACTCGCCGGCGAACCGCTCGGTCGACGCCTCCCGGGTGCCGCCCCCCTTGCGGTAGTCGTTCTTCTGCAACGTCCGCCGGACGAGCTCGGCGACCGCCGGGCGGTCGATCGCCACCCCGGTCTCGGCGGTCAGCCGTTCGACCAGCCCGTCGAGGCCGTGCCACCGCCCCTTGCGGTCCTGCTCGACCGCCTCGAGGGCGACCAGAGCGTCGCGCTCGCGGAGCGCCGCCACCAGCGGATGGTCGCGCGCGGCGGTGCGCTCCGCCATCACCAGCAGGTGCTGCGGCGGCAGTCCTCCGCGCAACAGCTCCGCCAGCTCGGCGACGTCGGTGTCCGCCCAGCCGACCAGCTCGAGCTGGCGGGCACGGTCGAGCAGCTCGACCAGCCGCGACTGGAGATCGGCCGCCTGCCGCTTGCCGCGGCCGCGGTTGCGGTTGCGGCCGCGGTAGGTCGAGCCGCCGGTGAAGGCGTCGGCCGGCAGTCGCCCGATCGCCTCCTCGGCACTCCCGAGGTCGGGGTCGACGTCGGCGAGGCGGAGGGCGTGGAGCAGCCGGCCGGCAGCGCGACGCTCGTCGTCCGAGAGGTCGTCGCCGCTGGCGATCGGCACCGCCCGCGCCGCCTCGTCGATCAGCTCGGCGATCGCCCGGTCGTCGGCGAACAGGTGACTGTCGACCACCAGCACCACCTTGCCGGGGGCGAAGAGCGACAACGTCCTCAGGTCGGCGAGGACGGTGTCGAGCGACGCCGGGTGGCGCACCGTCTCGACCTCGCAGCCGAAACGGCCCGCCGCCGCTTGCGCGATCTCCAGCGCCGCCGGTTCGGCGACGACGCGGTCACCGGTCACCAGGTAGAGGGGCTCGACCCGCCCCTCCTCGATGGCGCGGATCACCCCCTCGCTCACCGGTCAGAGCTCCGTCGAATCGTCGTCGACGGCGTAGACCGCCCGCTCGCGGAAGCCGAGCGCGTCGGCCGACAGGCTCTCCTCCTCGAAATCGAGCTCCAGACTGTTCCAGGCGCCGCACCGGTCGCAGACGTCCGCCCAATCGGTGCGACGGTTGCCGCACTGGCGGCAGAGGTACTCCGCCCGCCAAAGGTTGGCCTGCTTGAGGCTGGTGCGGTAGGCGTCGAGCGCGCCGTCGGCGTCTTCCTGGCGCTCGAGGATGCGGCCGAGCAGGTAGTGGTAGGTCGGCGAGTTGCGCACCCGTTCGCCGATCGCCTGCAGGCTGCGGTACGCCTCGTCGAGCATCTCGAGCCGGTAGTAGAGGCGGCCGAGGAAGAAGCGCGGCAGCAGGTCGTTGACCGAGCTGCCGATCAGGTCGTGGAGGGTCTCGATCGCCACCATCGGGTTCTCGCGTTCGATGAAGTGGTCCTCGATCCGCTGCAGGAAGACGGGGCGCCCCGTCTGCTCGAAGGCAGTGCGCCAGGCGGTCAGCGCCCCCTCGTCGTCGCCGTTGGCGAGCAGCGCCTCCCCTTCCAGCATGCGCGCCGGCACGAAGTCGGGATGCTGCTCGACGAGTCGCCGGATGATCGGCAGCGCCTCGCTGGTGTTCTCCGCCTCGAGCAGCTCGACCGCGCTCTGGTACTCGAGGCCGCGGGCGATCTCCACCTCCCGCGCGCTCTCGCGGCCCCCGCCCTCGGCGACGA
>JBPEXA010000168.1:0-5718 GCA_052032135.1 Thermoanaerobaculia bacterium
CACGCCGTTGCCGTTCTTGAGCTCGACCTGCAGCTCGCTGTTCGACTCGCTCTCCATCCGCCCTGACCACCGCGCAATGCACAGGTTGTCCGACGACGCAGCGAACGGCTGACTGCGGAACGACATCGTCTGCTCGACGCCGGGGTTGTGGCGGAACTCGGCGTGGGCGCCGCCGTCGACCCCGGGCCGCAGGTCGACGACGATCGGCTCGCTCGTCCCACCCGCCGGCGAATAGGCGTAGCGGTCGTTCGACGGATTGCCCGGCAGATTGGGATCGACCACCCCGCCGACCGTCATGTTTTCGAAGTGGGCGTTGAGCACCGTCCGGCAACCGGCCGCGCCGAACGCGACGCCGATCACCACCGGCACCATCATCCACCGTACGTTTCTCGTCCCCTGCATGTCGCTCTCCTTCCTCCTGTCCCGGATGATCGGGCGGGTCACTTCGCACAGGGGGATCGGAACGCCGATTCGTTACCGGTGTGCCCGGCGCAACCGCCCGGGTCTAGACTCCCCTCATGCAGCTACGACCCGAGGATCTCGAGCTCCGCGACCGCTACAAACTGATGATCGGCAGCGTGGTGCCGCGACCGATCGCCGTCGTCTCCACCCTCTCTCCCGATGGGGTCGCCAACCTGGCTCCGTTCTCATACTTCTGCGGCGTCGGCTCCAACCCGATGACGCTCGCCTTCTGTCCCGGCAACAAGCCGGACGGCAGCGAGAAGGACACTCTGCGCAACTGCGCGCCGCCCGCCGAGGGCGGCCGCGGCGAGTTCGTCGTCCACGTCGCCACCGAAGGGTGGATGCGCCAGATGGCCGCCGCCGCCGAGCCGCTCCCCTATGGCGAGAGCGAGTTCGCGCTCACCGGCCTCACCCCGGTCGCCAGCCGCTCGGTGGCGCCGCCGCGGGTGGCGGAAGCGCCGGTCGCCTTCGAATGCCGCACCGTGCAGGTGATCCGCACCCGTCCCGGGGCGCCCGGCGGCGGCAACCTGGTGCTCGGCGAGGTGGTCGACGTCTACTGTGCCGACGAGCTCGTCGACGACGCGCTGCATGTCGACCCCGACCGGCTGTCCGCCATCGGCCGCATGGGGGGCGCCGAGTACTGCCGCACCAGCGACCGCTTCGCCCTGCCGCGCGGCCGCGCCGCCCTCGACGGCGACCTCTAGCCGTCGCCTCCGGCGGCGTCGAAAACCGCCGTCGCCGGCAGCGCCGCGACGCCGGCGAAACGGCGGGCGTCGCCGGGGATCACCTGAAAGGCGACCGCGTTGTCGAGCCAGTGGTAGTTGGCGTCGAGGTGACCGTCGGGGGAGTGGACGGCGACGGTCAGCGCATAGTGGCCGTAGCCGAGGTTGAGGTCGATGTCGAAGCTCGCCTCGACCGCCGCGCCCGGCCGCCCGGGCGGCGCGGCGACCCCCAGGTAGGTGGTGTTGACGCCGAAGACGTCGTTGCCGAGGCGGTCGCGCACCAGCACGCCGACCGCGTAGTCGTCGACCGGCTCGCGGAACTCGAGACGGCAGCGGACGGTCGCCCGCTGACCGCTGGCGAACGAGGTGGTCGGGGTGCCGTCGGCGGCCGTCATCACCACCTCGCGGATCCGCACCTCGCCGCTCCCCGACTCGGTGCGCGTCCGCCCGCCGTCGTCGACCTGCCGCACCACGCCGGCCGCCTTCTCGCGCTCGGCGATCAGCGCGTTGTAGTAGTCGAGCACCGCCTCGGCGCTCCCTTCGCGCACCAGCCGACCGTGGTCGAGCAGCAGCGCCCGGTCGCACAGCGTCTTGACCGCGATCGGATCGTGGGAGACGAACAGCATCGTCGTCCCCGCCTCGCGGAAGCGGCGGATGCGGCGGATGCACTTGTGCTGGAAGTAGGCGTCGCCGACCGACAGCGCCTCGTCGACGATCAGGATGTCGGGCCGCCGCACGGTGGCGACCGCGAAGCCGAGCCGTACTTGCATGCCGCTCGAGTAGGTGCGCAGCGGCTGCTCGAGGAAATCACCGAGCTCCGAGAACTCGACGATCTCCGGCAGGCAGGCGTGGGCCTCCGCCTCCCCCAGGCCGGCCATCCGCAGCGCCATCAGCGCGTTCTGGCGCCCGGTGAAGTCGGGGTGGAAGCCCATGCCGAGCTCGAGCAGCGCGGTCGCCCGGCCGCGCACCTCGAAGCTCCCCTCGCTCGCCTGGGTGGTGCCGACGATCAGTTTCAGCAGCGTGCTCTTGCCCGCGCCGTTGGCGCCGACGATGCCGACCGTCTCTCCCGCCCCGATGTCGAGGTCGAGATGGCGCACCGCCCACAGCTCCTGATGCCCGCGCCAGGCGCCGCCGGTGACCCATTCGCCCAGTCGCCGCCAGGGGCCGGGATAGCGCTTGTACTTCTTGCCCAGATCGCGGGCGACGATCGAGCCGCTCACAGCTCGTCCACCATCTCTCCCGACAGCCGGCGGAAGGCGAACAGCCCGAGCGCCAGCGTCACCGCCGCCATCACCGCCGGCGGCCCCAGCGACGACCAGTCGGGCCACCGGTTCTCGAGCACCACCTGCTGGCAGGCGGCGAACAGCGGCGTCAGCGGGTTGTAGGCGAGGATCCACCGCGTCTCCTCGGGAAGGATCGCCGGGTGGTAGACGATCGGCGTCACCCAGAACCAGAGGTTGACCGTCACCAGCCACACCTGGCCGACGTCGCGGAAGAAGACGTGGAGGGTGCCGAGCAGGATGCCGACCCCCAGCGCCAGCGCCTGCAGCAGCGCCAGCAACGGCAGCAGCGCGACGAAGGCGGCGCCCGGGAACCGCCCGACGGCGAGCAGCAGCAGGACGAAGAGCGCCCACACCAGGACGAAGTTGACGGTGCCGTTGAGCAGCGCGATCACCGGCAGCGTGATGCGCGGGAAGCTGATCTTCTTGAGCAGGTTGGCGTGCTCGACGAAGGTCCCCTGGCAGCGGGAGACCACCTCGGCGAAGTAGGTCCAGATCAGGATCCCGGTGCACAGGAAGATGCCGTAGCCGAGCGAATCGTCGGAACCGCCGGGCAGCTTGCCGCGCATCACCGCTGAGAAGATCAGCAGATAGATGAGGATCATCACCAGCGGCGTGATCAGCGCCCACAGCGCGCCGAGCAGCGAGCCGAGGTAGCGGCTGGTGAACTCCCGGCGCACCATCGAGGCGACGAAGCGCCGGTAGCGCCACAGCGCCTGCGCCATGCCGGGGAGGCCGCGGCGACCCGGAAGGGGGAGAGTCTGCTCAGTCACGGGATGCGATCTCCGGCGGCGACCGGACGGGACGATGGGGCCGATTGTAGTGGCTGCCCGGAGGCGCTCCAAACGGCGCCGGTTGAGGCGCCCGGGGCGGGGGGCTATCCTTGCCGCTTATGGCGCAGACGACGGGCGGCGGGGTCGAGGGAGGCGACCGCCTCTCGACCGACGCCCTGATGGACGAGGTCCGCGGCCGGGTGCGACGGCGCTTCTCGTCGCTCGCCGATCAGCGGGAGTTCGAGGCGGTCGAAGAGCTGATCAGCCGCGCCCAGCGGCGCAGCGTGCTGCTCGGCGACCTGGTGCGCGACCGCGACGACCGCCGGCTGCAGACCTTCCTCCGCTTCGAGAGCCACCGCGCGATCGGGCCGCTGGTGGTGTTCGTCAAGCGGCGGATCCTCTTCCCGCTCAGCTACTGGCTGTTCGAGTTCTGCCGCGACAACTTCGAGCGCCAGCAGGCGGTCAATCGCGAGCTGCTCGCCTCGGTCGAGCTGCTCGCCGCCGACAACGCCGAGCTGCGGCGGCGGCTGGCGGCGCTCGAAGACGAGAGCGGCGCCGACTCGGACGGATGAAGCTCGCCCTCGTCGTCCAGCGCTACGGCCCGGAGGTGGCCGGAGGGTCGGAGGCGCACTGCCGGGAGATCGCCGAGCGGCTGGCGGCCGGCGGCCACCGGGTGACGGTGCTCACCAGCTGCGCCCACGACTACATCACCTGGCGCAACCACTACCCGGCGGGCACGAGCGAGGAGCGCGGCGTCACCGTCCATCGCTTCCGCGCCCGGCCGCGCGATCTCGCCCGCTTCTGGGAGCTGAGCCAGATCGTCCTCTCCGGTCAGGGACGGCCGGACGAGGAGATCGAGTGGTTCCGTCACAACGGCCCCCGCACGCCGGAGCTGATCGCCCATCTCGAACGCCACGGCGCCGACTACGACCGCGTCCTGTTCTGGACCTACCGCTATTACCCGTCCTTCTTCGGCCTGCCGAAGGTCGCCGAGCGGGCGATCCTGCTGCCAACCGCGGAGGAGGACCCGGCGATCGGCATCGGCGTGTTGCGGGAGTTCTTCCGCCTCCCCGCCGGCCATCTCTTCCTCACCGCGGAGGAGGCGCGGCTGGTCGAAGCGGCGGCCGGCGGCGGCCTCGAGCCGGCTGATGTCATCGGTGGCGGGCTCGATCCGGCGCCGCCGATCGAGGCGGCGGCCCGCGGCGAGCTCGACGCCCTCGGCCTCGGCGACGGCTTCCTGCTCTATCTCGGTCGCGTCGACCGCAACAAGGGGTGCGCGACGATGTTCGATCACTACCGCCGCTGGGCCGACGCTGCCGATCACCCGCTGCCGCTGGCGGTCGCCGGCCGCGCCGCGATGCCGATCCCCGACCATCCCGGCATCCGCCCGCTCGGCTTCGTCTCCGAGCCGCTGCGCCAGGCGCTGCTGGCGGCCGCCCGGGCGCTGCTCATGCCGTCGCCCTACGAGAGCCTCAGCCTGGTGCTGCTGGAGGCGTGGAACCACCGGCGGCCGGCGCTCGTCAACGGCCGTTGCCGCGTGCTGCGCGGCCAGGTGCGGCGCGCCGACGGCGGCCTCTGGTACGACTCCTTCGAGCAGTTCCACGAGGGCGCCGAGCTGCTGGTCGGCGAGCCGGCGATCGCCGACCGCCTAGGAGCCCAGGGGCACGACTACGTCGAGCGGCACTATCGCTGGCCGACGGTGATCGGCAAAGTCGAAGCGGCGCTGCGGTGGCCGCCCCGGGCGGCCGCCGACGACCCGCCGTGAGCTACAGTCACGGACCCAACCAAAGGAACCCGCTCATGCGTCGATTCGCTCGCCTCCCCCTCGTCGTCGCCGCCCTCGCCACCGGCGCGCCCAATCTCGCCGCCCAGCCGCCGGCGACCGATCTCTGGCTGCTGCCGGTCGACGGCGTCGACGTCGGCACGCCGCAACGGCTCACCGATCGGGACGTCTACGACAATCAGCCGCAGTTCCTGCCCGACGGCGAGGCCGTGGTCTACAGCTCGCTCGGTGAGGACGGCGACACCGACATCGTGCGCCTCGAGCTCGCGAGCGGCCGCTCCGAGCGCCTCACCACCACCGGCGAGAGCGACTATTCGCCGACCCCGATCCCGGGACGCCGAGCGATCTCGATCGTGCGCGATTTCGGCGACCTCGTGCAGCAGCTGTGGGCGATCCCGCTCGACGGCGGCACCCCCGAGCTGCTGCTCCCCGCCGTCTCGCCGATCGGCTACCACGCCTGGATCGATTCCCAACGGGTGATGCTCTTCGTGCTCGGCGAGCCGATGACGCTGCAGGCGGCGACCGTCGGCCCGCAACCGGGGCGGGTGATCGCCGAGGCTCCGGGCCGCGCGCTGGCGCGCATCCCGGGCAGCGACCGGATGAGCTGGGTCGACAAGTCTGCCGAGCCGTGGCAGCTCGAGGCGATCGACCCCGAGAGCGGAGAGAGCTCCGTGCTGGTCGACACCGTGGACGGCCGC
>JBPEXA010000169.1:0-1668 GCA_052032135.1 Thermoanaerobaculia bacterium
CTCCCGCCCGCGATAGATGACGGCCGGCTCGCGAGGCGACACCTGCATCGTGCAGCGGAGGTAGTCGATCACCCTCCCCTCGTGCCCGCGCTCGAGCGCCGCCTCCCGCAGGCGGCGGGTCGAGTAGAGCGTCCGTCGCAGCGAGAGGATGCCGATTCTCATCGTCGTTCACCAGCGTCGGGTGGGGGGCGCCGACGCCGGGCTCCCATCCGGGCGGTGATTCTATGCCCGGCCGGACGCGGCGGCCGCGCCGCCGGCCGTCGCCACCCTGCTAACCTCCCGCCCGTGACCGCCGCCCGCGCCACCGTCGAGCGACTCGCCGGCTCCGAGTGGAGCAGCGAGCAGGAGCGCGACACGCTGCTCGCGGAGCTGATCGGCAAGCCGCTCTCCCCCGCCGAGGCGCTGCGACTCGCCGTCCACGACGACGACCACGTCGCGCTCGCCGGACAGCGCTTCTTCGGCACCCGGGCGAACGCCCGCGCCCTGCAGCGACTCGCCCAGCGTCTCGGCGAAGCGGGCGGCAAGGAGCGGCGGCGGCTGCTCGAGACGCTGCGCGCCTCTCCCGACGATCTGGTCCGCTCCTGCGTCGACGACCTGCTGCGCTCCGCCGAGCCCGCCGATCGGCGCCTCGGCTGGGACACCGCCGTCGAGCTCGACGAGCCGCTCCGCACCCAGTACCTGCAGAAGGCGGTGATCGGCGCCCCGCCGGCGATGCGCCTCAAGGCGCTCGGCCTGCTGCTCGAGGACCGGCCGGCGGAGGAGATGAGGGGGCTGCTGATCAAGCTGTGCGACTCCCGGGACGAGCGGCTGGCGACGCGGGCGCTGCAGGCGATCTGTGACGTCCAGGGGGAGGACATCCTCAAGATCATGCTCGGCCGCTTCGCCTCCGGCGAGACGCAGCAGCGGGCGATCGCGCGCGAGTACCTCACTCGCGAGGCGAGGACCTCGCCGGAGCTGGTCCGGACGGCGATGCTCCACGGCCTGACCCACCGGGACGCCCAGGTTCGCAAGGCGGCCTCCCAGGTGCTGTTCGCCAGCGGCGTCCCCGAGGAGGTGGTGCCACAGGCACTGAAGTTCTGTAGCGGTCTGCTCGGCTGGCTCCGCACCCGGGTGCTCGAAGGGCTCGCCGCCGGCGGCGACGAGGTGCTCGCCGCCACCCTCCGACTCCTCGAGCACGACGACGCCGGGACCCGCTTCTACGCGCTCACCCTCGCGGAGGCGTTCGACTCGCCCGAGCTCGTCGACCCGCTCTGCCGGCTGCTGGGGGACGAGGACTGGTGGATTCAGGTGACCGCCTGCGACGCCCTCGCGAGGCTCGGTGACGAGCGCGCCGTCCCCGCGCTGATCGCCGCCCTCGGGGACGACGAGATCCGGTGGGCGGCGATCGACGCGCTCGGACGCCTCGGCACCCCGGCGGCGCTCCAGGCGCTGGTCGAGAAGCTCAAGGACCCGCGCGACGCCGTCCGGCTCGAAGCGCTGCAAGGGCTCGCCAGGGTCGAGGACGAACGGCTGATCCCGGTGTTCACCCACTGCCGCAACACCGACACCTCGTTGATCGTCCGTCGCCGGGCGGGCGAGCTGATCACCCGCCTGATCCAGGACCTCTCGCTCGAGATGGAGCTGCCGGCCGAGCTGCAGATCGATCGCACCTTCGAGCGCCCCCTCGAC
>JBPEXA010000017.1:0-1951 GCA_052032135.1 Thermoanaerobaculia bacterium
GGGGACGCGGTCGGGGAGGCGGGGGAGGTCGAGCGATGGGTGACGGCAAGGCAGCTGGGCAGCAGGGGGCGAAGCGGGTGACGCTCAAGCAGGTGGCGGAGTCGCTCGATCTGTCGCCGGCCACCGTGTCGCTGGTCCTCAACCGCTCCCCGGTCGCCGACTCGATCCCGCCGGCGACCCACGAGCGGGTGTTCGCCGCCGCCGAGAAGCTCGGCTACCGACCCAACCTGGTGGCGCGCTCGCTGCGCCGCCAGCGCAGCTTCTCGGTCGGCGTCCTGGTGCCGGAGGTCAGCGAGGGGTACGCCTCCGGGGTGCTGGCGGGGATCGAGGACCACCTGATGGCGGCCGGCTACTTCTACCTGCTGGCGAGCCATCGCTCCCGCCACGACCTGCTGGAGGAGTACGTCAACCTGCTCAAGGAGCGGCTGGTCGAGGGGTTCGTCCTCGTCAACACGCCGATCGAAGAGGCGCCCGGGCTGCCGGCGGTCGCCGTCGCCGGCCATCGCGACATCGAAGGGGTCACCAACGTGGTCGTCGATCATCAGCGCGCCACCGAGCTCGGCGTCGGTCACCTCGCCGGCCTCGGCCACCGCGAGATCGCCTTCTTCAAGGGGCACCCCCACAGCGCCGACACCGACGACCGCTGGCAGGGGATCGTCGAGGCGGCGGCGTCGGCAGGGTTGGAGGTGCGCGACGAGGCGGTGCTGCAGCTCGGCGCTGCCGTCGACGGCCGCACCTTCGCGCCGGAGGAGGGGTACGAGGAGGGCTACGCGTACGGGCGGCGGCTGCTCGACAGCGGCGTCGACTTCACCGCGCTCTTCGCCTTCAACGACATCTCGGCGATCGGCGCCATGCGGGCGTTCTCGGAGGCTGGGCTGTCGATCCCCGGCGACGTGTCGGTGCTCGGCTTCGACGACATCCACGGCGCCGGCTTCCACCGGCCGGCGCTGAGCACGATCCGCCAGCCGCTGCGAGAGATGGGGGCGACGGCGGCCCGCCACCTGCTGGCGAGGCTCGGCGGGGAGAGCTCGCCCGGCCAGGTGACGGTGGAGCCTGAGCTGGTGGTGCGCGCCTCGACCGGCCCGCCGCCATGAGGTCGACGGGCCCCGCGCGGGCGGTGGTCGCCGTCTCCGCCGGGATGCTCCTCACCGGCGTCGTCGCCGTCCTCCTCGGCTCGATCCTCCCCGAGCTGCGGGAGCGATGGGGGTGGAGCGCCGGCACGGCGGCCGAGCTCTTCGTCTGGCAGTTCGTCGCCAGCTCGATCGGGGCCGTCGTCTCCGGCTTCCATCTGCGGTCCAGCATGGTGGCCGGCTACGTCTCGATCGCCGGCGGGCTGCTGCTCCTCCCCCTCGGCGACGGCCGCTTCGCCGCCGCCGCGATGGGTCTCGTCGGGCTCGGGCTCGGGCTGGCGATCGCCGCCAGCAACCTGTGGACCGCCTTTCTCGGCGCATCGGGCCGCGGAGCTCGGCTGTCGATCCTCAACTTCTACTGGGGGCTGGGGGCGTTCAGCTCTCCGCTGGTGTTCGCCGTTGCTCACGGCCGAGTCGGGGTCGACACGGTGCTGACGGCGCTCGCCCTGCTGGCGGCGTCGAGCGCTGTCGCGGTCGCCGTCGCGGTGGAATCGACTCCCGCGGTCGGCGGGTTGGACCCTGTCGCGGCGATGGCGACCGAGTCGACCTCGGAAGGCTCGGCCCCCGCGCCCCGGCACTTCGCTCTCCCGCTCCTCGCTCTGATGCTCTTCCTCTACGTCGGTGCCGAGAACTCGGTCGGTGGTTGGCTGGTGACGATCGCCGACGACCTCGCCGGTCGGCGGGCGACGCTGTCGCTCGTCATCGGCTCCGCCTTCTGGGGGGCGGTGCTGGTCGGCCGGCTGCTGGCGCCGAAGGTGCTCGCCGCGGTCAGCGAGCGGTCGCTGCTGCACGCCGGGCTGGCGGTGGCGGCGGCCGGCACC
>JBPEXA010000170.1:0-5879 GCA_052032135.1 Thermoanaerobaculia bacterium
TCGGTCGCCCTCTTCCACGCCGTCGGCGTCACTCCGGAGGCGCCGACGCTGGAGGCGGCGCTCGGCGGCCGCCAGCCGTCGGCGATCGTCGAGCTCACCCCCGCTCGTTTGCGAGCGGCCGCCCGCCGGCTGTCGACCGCGCCCGACGGCGCGATCGACGCCGTCGGCCTCGGCAGCCCGCACTTCTCGATCGACGAGTTCGCGCGGCTGGTGCCGCTGCTCGCCGAGCATCCGCCGTCGCCGGACGTCGAGGTCGTCGTCTGCACCCACCGGCTGGTGCTGGCGCAGCTCGAGCAGCGCGGCTGGCTCGAGCCGCTCGAGGCGGCCGGGGTCCGCGTCGTCGTCGACACCTGCATCGTGGTGACGCCGATCCTGCGCACCCTCGAAGGGGTGCTGATGACCGACTCGGGGAAGTTCGCCCACTACACCCCCGGCAACACCGGGCTCGAGGTCGTCTTCGGCAGCCTCGAGGAGTGCGTCCGCTCGGCGGCGGCCGGCCGGGTGTGGCGCGACCCCGAGCTGTGGGGGGCGTTGGCGTGACCGTCGTCCGCTGCCGCCTGCTGGTCGGCGGCGCCGCCGCCGGCCCCGTGCTGCGGCTCGACGAGCCGCTCAGCCTGTGGGGGGGTCTCGATCCTCGCAGTGGGGCGATCATCGATCGCCGGCACCCTCAGCGCGGCGAGCGGGTGACCGGCACGGTGCTGGCGATGGCGGCGGGGCGGGGGTCGAGCAGCGCCAGCAGCGTGCTGCTCGAGGCGGTGCGGGCGGCGACCGCGCCGGCGGCGATCCTGCTCGCCGAGGTCGACGGCGTGCTCGCGCTGGGGGCACTCGTCGCCCGCGAGCTCTACGACGCCGGCCCGCCGGTCGCCGTGGTCCCCGCCGCCCGCTTCGCGGAGCTGACTACCGGCACCGAGGTCGAGCTTCGCCCCTCCGGCGACCTCCACCTGGCGGCGCCCGGAGACGTGATACAACGGAGGCCTTGATCGACACCATCCGGAGGCTCGCGGGGCGTGGGGGCGCTCGGACCTGGACGACGGCGTTGCCGGGGCACGCTGTGCTCGCGATGACGCTGTCGGCGTGCCTGCCGGCGCCGGAGGTCGACCTGGTGGTGCGCGGGGGGTCGATCCTCGACGGCGGCGGCGGGGCGGCGATCGTCGGCGACCTGGCGATCGACGGCGACACCATCGTCGCGGTCGGCGACGTCGGCCGCCGTCGCGGCCGGACCGAGATCGACGCCGCCGGCCTCACCGTCACCCCCGGCTTCATCAACATGCTCAGCTGGGCGACGGTGACGCTGCTCGAAGATCCGCGGGCGCAGAGCGACCTCCGCCAGGGGGTGACGCTCGAGGTGTTCGGCGAGGGGTGGTCGATGGGGCCGCTCAACGAGGCGATGAAGGAGGAGATGGTCGAGCGCCAGGCCGACATCCGCTTCGACATCGAGTGGACGACTCTCGGCGAGTACCTCGCTCATCTCGAGCGGCGCGGCGTCGCCCCCAACGTCGCCTCCTACGTCGGCGCCACCACGGTGCGCATCCACGAGCTCGGCTACGAGGACCGCGCGCCGACGGCGGAGGAGCTCGACCGCATGCGGGCCCACGTCGACCGAGCGATGCGCGAAGGGGCGCTCGGCGTCGGCTCGTCGCTGATCTACGCGCCCGCGTCGTACGCCACCACCGACGAGCTGGTGGCGCTGGTGGAGGTGGCGGCCGCACACGGCGGCCTCTACGTCTCCCACATCCGCGGCGAGGGCGACGGGCTGCTCGAGGCGCTCGCCGAGCTGATCGAGATCGCGCGCCGCACCGGCGCCCCCGCCGAGGTCTACCACTTCAAGGCGTCGCGGCCCGAGAACTGGGACAAGCTCGAGCCGGCGATCGCGATGATCGAGGCGGCCCGCGCGGAGGGCCTCGAGGTCGCCGCCAACATGTACACCTATCCGGCCAGCGCCACCGGTCTCGACGCCGCGATGCCGACCTGGGTGCAGGAGGGGGGGCACGAGGCGTGGGTCGAGCGGCTGAAGGACCCGGCGATCCGCGAGCGGGTGCGCGAGGAGCTCGATCTGCTGCCCCCCGACAAGATGCTCTTCATCGACTTCCGCAACGACGCCCTCGGCCACCTGGTCGGCAAGACCCTCGCCGAGGTGGCGGCGATGCGGGGGACGACGCCAGAGGACACCGTGATGGACCTGGTGGTCGAGGACGACAGCCGGGTCGGGACGATCTACTTCTCGATGTCGGAGGACAACGTGCGCCGCAAGGTCGGGCTGCCGTGGATGAGCTTCGGCTCCGACGCCGGGGCGCCGTCGACCGAGGGGGTGTTCCTGCGGTCGAGCACCCATCCCCGCGCGTACGGCACCTTCGCCCGCCTGCTCGGCCACTACGTCCGCGACGAGGGGATCGTGCCGTTGCCGGAAGCGGTGCGACGCCTCACGTCGTACCCGGCGGAGCGCCTCGGCCTCGAGCGGCGCGGCCGGCTGGCGCCCGGCTTCTACGCCGACGTCGCGGTGTTCGACGCCGAGCGGGTGCGGGACCGGGCGACCTTCGAGCAGCCGCACCAGTACGCGGAGGGGGTGGTGCACGTGCTGGTCAACGGCGTGCCGGTGCTGCGCGACGGCGCGCCGACCGGGGCGACGCCCGGCCGCTTCGTCCGCGGCCCGGGGTGGGAGGGGGCGGATTGAGGGGGGTGGCGATCGCGGCGGCGGTGGTGGCGGCGGTCGTCGTCGCCGCGCCGGCGCCGGCCCTCGCGCAGGCGGAGGCGGAAGCGGCGCTGTCGCCGCGCAACGCCAGCTACACGATCGACGTCACCCTCGACCCGGTCACGCGGACGCTCACCGGCACCCAGACGCTGACCTGGCGCAACCTGCAGCAGAAGCCGACCAACCGCCTCTGGTTCCATCTCTACTGGAACGCCTGGCGCAACCGCCACAGCAGCTGGATGCGCGAGGACCGCATCCGCGGCCGCAGCAGCCTCGGCAGCGACGTCCGGCCGGGCGACTGGAGCTGGGTGGAGATCGACGCCGTGCGACTCGCCGACACCGGTGAGGACATCACCCGCACCATGTACTACGCCTTCCCCGACGACCGCAACACCGAGGACCGGACGGTGGTGGTGGTGCTGCTCCCCGCCGAGGTGGGGGCGGGCGAGAGCGTGCGGGTGGAGATGGACTGGCGGGCCAAGGTGCCGCGGACGTTCGCCCGCACCGGCTTCCGCGGCGACTTCTACTTTCTCGCCCACTGGTTCCCCAAGCTCGGCGTCTACGAGGCCGGGGGGTGGAACTGCCATCAGTTCCACGCCGCCACCGAGTTCTACTCCGACTACGGCGTCTACGACGTGTCGATGACGGTGCCGGAGGGGTGGGTGCTGGGGGCGACCGGACGGCGGGTCGACCGGCGGTCGAACGGCGACGGCACCGCCACCCACCGCTACCGCCAGGCCGACGTCCACGCCTTCACCTGGACCACCAGCCCCGACTTTCTCGAGCTCGAGGATCGCTTCGAGCACGCCGAGCTCCCCGCCGTCGATCTGCGACTGCTGCTGCAGCCGGAGCACGCCGCGCAGGCGGAGCGCCACTTCGAGGCGACCAAGGCGGCGCTCGAGAGCTACGGCAGCTGGTACGGCCCGTACCCCTACGGCCATCTCACCATCGTCGACCCAGCCTTCGGCAGCGGCGCCGGGGGGATGGAGTACCCGACGCTGTTCACCTCCGGGACCAGCCTCGTCGCCCCGTTCGGCGGCGGGCGGCCGGAGGGGGTGACGATCCACGAGGCGGGCCATCAGTTCTGGTACGGCATCGTCGGCAACAACGAGTTCGAGCACGCCTGGCTCGACGAGGGCCTCGACACCTATTCGACGATCCGCACCCAGTACCGGCACTACGGGCCGTGGCGCTACACCTACCGCTTCTTCGATCCGCCGGCGGTCGACGGCCGCGGGTTCTTCGCCTTCCTGCTCGACGGCTACGGCTACCCCCGCCCGTACGTGGCGCGCGTCGCCCGCTACCGGTCGACCGCCCGCCACGATTCGCAGTCGACCCCCACCTGGCGCTACTACCCGGCGAGCGCCGGCAACATCAGCTACAGCAAGACCGCGCTCTGGCTGGCGACGCTCGAGAACTGGCTCGGATGGGAGGCGCTGCAGGAGATCCTGTCGACCTTCTTCGAGCGGTGGAGCTTCCGCCACCCGACGGGCGACGACTTCATCGCCGTCGCCGAGGAACTGAGCGAGGCGGAGATCCGCCCCTTCCTCCGCGGCGTGATGGGGGCCGCCGACTACGACTACTCGATCCAGAGCGTCGCCACCTTTCCGGCCGCCAACGAAGGGTGGGTGGGCGACGGCGACGACCGGACGCTGGTCGAGCGGTCGAACGGCGGCGGCGCCACCCAGTTCCGCAGCGAGGTGGTGGTTCGCCGTGAGGGGGAGGGGGTGTTCCCGGTCGAGATCGCCCTCGTCTTCGAGGACGGCCACGAGGTGCGTCGGAGGTGGAACGGCCGGCAGCGGTGGCGGCTGCTGGTCGAGGAGTACCCGGCCCGCCTCGCCTATGCCGAGGTCGATCCGGATCGCGTCCTGCTGCTCGATCTGTGGCCGAGCAACAACGGCATGCGGGTGCGGTCGCGCGCCCCGCTGCCGTCGGCCAAGTGGGCGCTGCGGTGGGCGACCTGGCTGCAGGACTACCTGATGTCGTTCACGGCCTTCGCATGACGGCGCCGGTCGCCGCCGGCCGGCGAGGCGCCCGGTGACCGTGCGCGGCGCCCTCGTCGACGGCGCCCGCATGGTGGCGCGGTCGTGGACGCTGCTGCTGGCGTTGTGGGCGGTGGTGGTCGCCGCCGCGGTGCCCGGGCTGCTGCTGATGGGGCAGGCGATCAAGGCCGACGTCGGCCGCAGCACGGTCGAGCAGGCGTTGCGCGAGCGGATGGACATGGTCTGGCTGGCCGAGTTCCGCGACCGCGGCGGCGTCGTCGCCGGCACCCTCGGCGCCGAGACCACCAGCCACGTCGACCAGCTCTACAACCTCGAGCTGCTGTTGAGCGGCGAGCTGCTCGGCAAGGCGCCGGGTCTGGTGGCGGCCGGGATGCTGTTCGGCTTCGGCTGGCTGCTGCTGCTGGGCGGCGTCCTCGACCGCTTCGCCCGCGGCGGCGGCCGGCTGCTGTTCGCGCCGTTCCTCGCCGCCTGCGGCCGCTACTTCGGCCGCCTGCTGAAGATCACGCTGCTGTCGCTGCCGATCTACTGGGGCCTCTACCGGGCGATGAAGGCGGCGTACGGGCGGCTGGCGGAGGCGACCGTCGACGTCACCTCCGAGACGACGGTGCTGATCCAGTCGCTGGCGCTGGCGCTGCCGCTGCTGGCGTTGGCGCTCCTGGTCAACGTCGTCTTCGATCTCGCCCGCGTCGCCTCGGTGGTCGACGAGGAGCCGAGCGCCTGGCGGTCGCTCGGCAACGCCGGCAAGCTGGCGCTGCGCCATCCGATCGCCGTGCCGGCGCTCGCCGTCGTGTTGACGCTCCCGGCGCCGCTGCTGGTCGCGCTGCGCGCCGGCTTCGACCTCGGAGCCGACGAGGCGACCTGGTGGGGGATCGGCGGGGTGCTGCTGGTCGGCCAGCTGTTCGTCATCGCCCGCCTCGCTGTCCGGCTGTGGGGGACGGCGGCGCAGCTCGCCTTCTACCGCGGCTCGCGCTAGCCGCTCACAGCAGCTCGGCGAGCGCGGCGAGCGCCGCCGGCAGGTCGGGGCGCCGCTCGAGCAATCCGCTCCACGGGTCGCTCTTCTGCCGTGCGATGCGCTGCGGCACGCTGGCGATCGTGAAGCGACCCGGATCGAGGCGGGAGGTGACCTCGCGCCAGCGCAGCGGCGTCGATACCGGCGCGCCCGGCCGCGGCCGCACGCTGAAGGGCGC